>JAFRWY010000072.1 GCA_017437905.1 Eubacterium sp. | reverse complement strand
TCGAAGACCGGTTCTTCTTTTTTTTTAACAAAATCCGGCCATCTGGCCGGATTTTATCCGATTATGCGACAGGAGCCGCACGTTAGTGCGACAGCCCCTTTCTTTATGTCTCACATATTCGCCACTCAGTAATACCTCGGCCCGCAGATATGGATGTATTATTCCGCATCCTCCAGCGTCTCCGCTCTTTTCTCTATATTCTGCCTGAAATTAATGACCTCATGATCATATTCCTCATCCATATAAGCGGAACGGATCAGGAAATCCGCCGTCGCTTTGTTATTTGCAAAGGAAATGCTTCCGAAGGATCTCCTCATTCTCCTTGCACCACCGGATCAGCTGCTGCTTTTTTCCGTCATGTGCGATCAGTGCGATATTCTTCTGCTTCGGTATCGTAAGTGTAAGCGTATCCGGCATGGTATAACCCTCCATATCATCCATTTGTTTTCTTTGATTTACCTGCACACTATGCGTGATCGTCTCCGGGCCGGTCAGTCAAATATGATCTCGATACCACCGGGCCTGTAGTCCGCCCGAATGGTACGCATCAGTTCCTCCTTCTCTCCGTCGGTCACGAGTCCAAGAAATTCGGAATCATCCGGTAACACGGAGTTCCGTACGGACTCCCACGCCCAGTACCAGTCTCCCCCGATCAATGCATAAAACTTTGCATTCTGAGTCAGTTCCCCCGGTACATACACGTATCTTCCATCCGTCAGTTCCACGATCATGTGGCCTCTTGTGCCTGATATATGTTTCACATGCATATCCGTTCCCCCGTGTTTGCTGCATTTTAACCCTACCCTAACATAGTAACACATTTCACTTCGGTTTTCGAGACTATGAAATGATTTCTCCCCTTCAAGTCTCTCTGGCGAGACTTGGCGCAAGATCCGGGTCAGCTTTAGCTGAGATAAAAACCGCCTTCTGCAGGAATCTGCAAAAGGCGGAAATGTTCGTATAAAAAACTTACTGCGGCTTTACTACAATGTTGATGATCTTCTTCGGTACGTAGATCTCCTTCACAATAGAGAAGCCTTCGAGACGGGAAGCGATGGCTTCCTTACCTGCCGCAAGGATCGCATCCTTATCGGCATCAGCCGGTACCTGAACGGTGGCACGAGTCTTTCCGTTGATCTGGACAGGCAGCTCGATGGTATCAACCACCAGGTACTTCTCATCATACTCCGGCCAGGTCTCATGGAATACCGTCTCGGTTTCTCCAAGTTCCTCCCAGAGTTCCTCGGCAATATGCGGAGCGAAGGGTGCGATCAGGCGAACCATCACCTTCAGGGTCTCCTTATCCACACCTGTGGTCTTGGTCAGATCCACAAACTTGTTGTTGTACTCCATAAATGCGGAAATAACCGTATTCAGGCTGAAGCTCTCCAGACGCTGGGAGATGGCCTTGGTAAGACCATGGCGAAGCTGCAGCAGCTCCGGTGTCTCAGGCGCATTCTTCTCAAGGTTATCCGTTACCATGGTATAGAACCGGCGGATGAATCGGAAGATACCGTCGATACCGGCATCATCCCAGATGGAATCCAGTTCCGGAGGTCCTACGAAAAGCTCATAGAGACGCAGGGTATCACAGCCGTACTCTTCTACAATGTCATCCGGAGATACGATATTTCCGAGGGACTTGCTCATCTTGGTGGGTGCACCGGTCACCTTGTCGCGGCCGCAGATCATACCCTGATTGAAGAGCTTCTTAAAGGGCTCGTCAAAGCTGACTGCTCCGATATCATACAGGAACTTGGTATAGAATCTGGAGTACAGCAGGTGAAGCACCGCATGCTCCACGCCACCGATATACATATCTACCGGAAGGTACTTATCTGCCTTCTCCTTGCTTACCAGTTCATTCTTATTCTTGCTGTCCACGTAACGGAGGAAATACCAGGAAGAACCTGCCCACTGGGGCATGGTGTTGGTCTCCCTCTTTGCCGGCTTGCCGCAGCAGGGACATGTGGTGTTTACCCAGCTTTCAATGGCTGCCAGCGGAGACTCGCCGGTTCCCGTGGGCTCGTACTTCTCCACATCCGGAAGAAGCAGCGGAAGCTGATCCTCGGGTACGGGAACTGCACCGCAGTCCGGGCAGTGAACGATGGGGATGGGCTCACCCCAGTAACGCTGACGGGAGAATACCCAGTCACGGAGCTTATAATTCACGGTAGCCTTACCGTAACCCTTATCCTCGATATACTGGGGAGCTTCCTCCTTCAGCACGGAGGACTCCATGCCGTTCCAGTCACCGGAATTGATCATAACACCGGAAGCCTCGGTATAAGCTTCCTGCATATCCGGGATCTCCACACCATCCTTGGCGATAACCTGGATGATGGGAAGATTGAACTTCTTTGCGAATTCAAAGTCGCGGTCATCGTGTGCCGGTACGCACATGATGGCGCCTGTACCGTAATCGGCAAGAACGTAATCGGACAGCCAGATGGGAACCTTTGCCCCGTTCAGCGGATTGATGGCATAGCTTCCGGTGAAGACGCCGGTCTTCTCCTTATCTGCCATACGGTCTACGGAGGAACGAAGGGAGGTCTGATAGATATACGCATCTACCGCTTCCTTGGTCTCCGGTGTGGCAAGGCCTGCCGCCAGCTTATGCTCGGGAGCAAGTACCATAAATGTAGCACCGTACAGGGTATCCGGACGTGTGGTATATACACGGATGGAATCCTCACGTCCCTCCAGCCTGAAGTCTACCTCCGCACCCTTGGACTTTCCGATCCACTCGGTCTGCATCTTCTTAACCTTCTCCGGCCAATCCAGCTTGTCCAGATCATTCAGGAGACGATCCGCATAGGCCGTGATCTTCAGCATCCACTGACGAAGGTTCTTCTTGGTAACGTCAGCACCGCAGCGCTCACATTTGCCTTCCTTTACCTCTTCATTTGCAAGACCGGTCTTGCAGGAGGGACACCAGTTGATGGGCATCTCCTTCTCGTAAGCAAGGCCCTTCTTGAACATCTGAACGAAGATCCACTGGGTCCACTTATAGAACTCGGGATCCGTGGTATTTACTTCCATATCCCAGTCGTAGATGGCAGCGATCTGCTGGATCTGACGCTTGATGTTGGCAACGTTGGATGCAGTG
>JAFRWY010000071.1 GCA_017437905.1 Eubacterium sp. | reverse complement strand
GCTGGTGCAGAGCCTCTACGGGCAGCTTCTGGCCGAGCAGGGGTATCTTACGATGGTGTATGACAATTCCACCATCGGCTCCAGCGAAGGTCATCCCCGTGGACTGGAAGATCCTGAGATGAAGGCCGGAGATATCCGCAGCGCGGTTTCCTACCTGATGACGGTGCCAGACGTCGATACAGACCGTATTGCCGGTCTCGGAATCTGCGGTTCCGGCGTTTACATCCCTCACGCGCTGCGCAATGACAGCCGCGTGAAAGCGGTCGTATCCATCGTTCCGTTTACGGTCATGAGCTTTGTGACTACCGCTCCGGATGAAGTTTTGCTGGCGCAGAAAGCCGCCTATGAGAACGGAGAGGAGCCGGAACGGCTCGACCTGATCACAGGCTCTGAGCTGACGGATTATTACTTCAATACGGATCGCGGCGCTGCGGCCAACATGGTCAATCCTGTTTCCTGGTCACAGATGGCATGGCACAAGTTCTTCCCGACAGAGACAATTAAAGAACTGAAAGTACCGTATCTGGTGATTACAGCGGAGAACGCCTTCACCAGAGAAGGTGCGGAGATGATGTATGCCAACGCCAATGAGCCGAAGGAACTTTATGTTGTCAAGAATGCAAAGCACTCCGATATGTATGATGTAGAGGAGTATGTGCTGGAGAATATTGAGCAGATCAAGGCGTTCTTTGAGAAGTATCTGTAAGGAGTTTATATGAAGAGAGTACAGGCTCTGCTGTTGCTGATCCTTGTGCTTACACTGACGGCCTGCGGGGTGAGTCAAACTCCTCCACAGGCTGGAAGTACATCTGCACAGGAAACCATCAGTGAATCCGAACCATCCACAGAACAAATTGCAAATGGTGAATCATCATTGCAGGATGCCGGGGAAAATAAGGAAGATGTGCTTATGAATATGAGCATCGAAGATATCCCTACCGAGTACAGGTCGGCAGCGGAGCACGCCGGTGAAGTTGTCCGCTTTGATTATGATACCGATGTGGAGGACAAATACGCCTACATCTATGTCCCCTACGGATATGACAAAAACAGGCAGTACGATATCCTGTATATGATGCATGGGGGCGGCGGCAGTCAGGAGAGCCTTTTCAGCGGAACCGGGCAAAGCAATGACATCAAAAATACCATCGACCATCTGATCGAGAATGAGGAAATGGGGCCGATCCTGATCGTTACGCCGACCTTCTATACGAAAGCAAACGGCAGTACGGACGTGTCTGGTTCCTGGGATGGTGTGCTTGAATTTCCGAAAGAACTGACGGAGTATCTCATGCCTGCGGTGGAAAGTGCTTACTCCACCTATGCGGAAACGGCGGATGAAACCGGATTTGCTGCCTCCAGGGAGCACCGGGCATTCGGAGGCTTTTCCATGGGATCAGTCACAACATGGTATGTGTTTGAGCAGGATCTACGGTATTTCTCCAGATTTATTCCCATCAGCGGGGATAGTTGGACAAAAGGAATGCAGGCAGGTCGTTCTGATCCGGAAGGCACGGCAAAAGCCCTTGCAGATTCCGTG
>JAFRWY010000070.1 GCA_017437905.1 Eubacterium sp. | reverse complement strand
TGCCAACCTCGGTCTTAACTCCGAGGATCTTGCCGGGCATCGGGGATGCTACGGTTATGCTGCCTGCGGAGCCGGAAGCTGCTTTCGGTGCGGGTGCCGGTGCTGCGGGTGCTGCAGGTGCTGCTGCCGGCTTCGGTGCGGGTGCCGCAGGTGCTGCCGCAACCGGTGCTGCTCCGCCTGCTGTCTCTTCAACCGCTACATCATATGTGGTTCCGTTAACTGTGATTCTATAGTTTTTCATGATATTCCTCCTGAATGGTATTCATAAATGATTCAACGTAAAATGTCAGCTGACACGGCGGATGGAACGAACCACCAGCTTGTCGTTACTTGCTGTATATGCCGGCGGATGTGCCACACCGGTATCTGTGCCTGCTTCCGAAAGGTACGCATGAAGCGCAGCCGTGATCACGGCGATCAGTTCGCCATCCGTAATGTCTTCGGCTGTGAAAGCCGTCCTGGAGACATCGGCAAGAACCGGTACCGGAGGCTTCGCTGCCGTGGGCTTCGCTGCTTCCGTCTTCTGAGCTGCCGGAGCCTTCGGAGTACCCGACTTCTTAATCTCCTTACCAAGCAGTTTCGGAACAAACCGGAGCAGGTAAATGATGCATGCGATAAAGATAAGAACAAGGAATACTACGCCCATACCGACGCCCATGTTCTCTGCACCCTTTGAAAGCAGTTCCCCTGTGTCATATATTGCGGACACCTCGACTTCGTTTGCCACGTACGGGTACACCGGAGTCGATGACTGGGGATGGATCAGCAGATCCGTAACAAAGTGCTGTGCACTGTCTGTTCTGTACTGGATCGTGTTGCCTTCGCTGTTGGTCCACTCCAGCATGCTGAGGCTTTCTTCGTATTTCACAAAATCATCTGCGGAATCGTATCCGTACATGGTTGCATAGTACTTCAGCGTTTCCATTTCTTCATTTAATCTTACCCAGAAGTACTTATTCTCGGAATAAGATACCGAAACACGGACATCCCTGTTCTTGAACTTTGCTATAATGGAGCAAAGGATATCACCCTTCGCACCGTTTTCAAAGGTGGTCACGTCTTCGGATGAGTTATAGGCAACAAAATCGCCGACGTTATCCGTGGTCTGTGCCTGCTGGAAGCCGGCCACTGCCGTCTTCACGTAATTCTCTCCGTCAGTCAGATAGTAATCCGCCTCGGCTTCATTCACATTCCAGTAGTCCCTGACGATCGATTTGTTCATCTCGATCATAACGGACTTGTCATACTCGAAGTTCTTCTTATCCTCCGTGGAACATGCGGTCAGGCAAAAGAGAAGCATCAGACTGAGGATCAGAATCAGTTTCTTTTTCATAATTCGTCCTCTCTTCTTACCGGCTGGCATGTTTTCTGGCCGGCCCATCTTCCTGCTTCGTTGACAGCATCTCAAATGCGGCGATCACTCTCTTTCTTGTCGCATCCGGCTCGATGATGTCATCAATATATCCGCGCTTTGCAGCTGCAAGTGCGCTGCCCTGCAGTTCGTCGATCCGTGCTGCAGCCTCACGCTCCTTGGCAAGCTTATCCTCAGCGGCAGCGATCTCATCCGCATACATGATGCGTGCTGCCATCCTGGATTCCATCATGCCGATCTTGGCATTCGGCCATGCATAGACCATATCCGCTCCGAGAGACTTGGAATTCATGGTAATATAAGCGGAACCGTAAGCCTCTCCGGTTACAACGGTCACCTTCTCCACCGTAGCGCTTGCATAAGCGAAGGACAGAGCCGCAGCCGCATCGGAGATGGTCTTCTCCTCTTCCATGGTTCCCGCAAAGTTCTTTACATCGACCAGAGTCAGCACCGGAATGCTGAAGGCATCACAGAAGGTCACGAACTTTGCAGCCTTGGTAAGGCCTGCGGAAGTCAGCGTCTTATCCGCATTTGCTACCACGCCGACGGTGGCACCGTTCATGCGTACGAAACCGATCTTCACATCCTTTGCAAATGCTTTCTTCACTTCGGTAAACTGAAGGTCATCCGCGATATTTGTGATGATCTGCTCCATATCCATGGACTCGATGCCCGGAATGGTGCGGTTCAGTTCATCTCCGCAGGAGACAAGAGCCACATCTTCATTATTGGAAGGAAGCATACCTACCAGCTTCCGGATCTCGGACAGGACATCTGCCTCGGAATCACATACAGCATCCACCAGACCGGTGTTCTCGCTGATATAGGAAGCGGCGGAGGTATCCACCTTACCTTCATAGTTACCATCTAATGCATTCGGACTATTGACGAACAGCTTGGAATTCTGGCTTGTCATAAATGTGAAATCCGTAAGAGAAGGGATCATGGCGGTTCCTCCTCCGCAGGTTCCGAAGATAGCCGTGATCTGCGGGATTACGCCGGATGCCTGGGACATCTTCTTAAAGATCCGTCCGAATGCGGTCAGTGCATCGGTTGCTTCCTGCAGACGAAGGCCTGCACAGTCGATCAGACCGATCACGGGAGCGCCGCATTTCATGGCAAGATTATACAGGCCGGCGACCTTCTTCGCATGCATCTCACCGATGGATCCTCCAAGTACGGAAGCGTCCTGGCTGTAGACATACACCAGCTTGCCGTCGATCACGCCGTAGCCGGTCAGAACGCCGTCCTTCGGTGTATCGAATTCCTTAATGTTAAAGTCTGTACTTCTGGCCGTGACATAAGCACCGATCTCAACAAAGCTTGAGTCGTCAAGGAGCGCAGCGATACGTTCACTTGCAGAGTACTTTTGTTTCTCGCTCATCTCTAGTCCTCCATTTATAAATAATAGCAGGCCATTCCTATGGTTTCATACAAATGGCCCAATTTTCGCCTTATATATTGTAGTACTTTTATCTTCAGTTTTCAACTTGTATTTTCAGCAATTTCAACTTGTATTTTCAGCAATTTCCCACCAAGGTTTTCCGCACGCAAAGAAGCACAGGCCCCAAAGCGGGTCCTGTGCTTCTTACATTATCCTATTTAGTTGTACTGATCACGTCTTTGTTCTTCCAGATATAATCGATCAGGGAAATGACGGTAAGTCCGAGAGCCAGATAGATCATGCACTGCTCGATCACATAGATTGCACCGTCGCCTGTGGTTCCGGTACCGGTCACCTCGTTCAGGTCCATGATCAGCATAATGACCGTAAACATCTGAACGACAGTCTTCACCTTACCCCACATACTGGCCGAGATCACCCGCCCGTTATCGGAAGCGATCAGACGGAAGCCGCTGATGGTAAACTCTCTTGCTATGATGATGATCACGATCCATGCCGGGAATCTGCCGTTGCTGCAAAGCGCAATAAGAGCAGAACAGATCAGCAGTTTGTCAGCCAGCGGATCCATGAACTTTCCGAAATCGGTCACCAGATTGTTCTTTCTTGCCAGATATCCGTCAAAGAAATCCGTTACCGAAGCCAGACAGAAAAAGAAAAGTGCGTACCATTTGGCTCCGGGGATCTCCGGCATCAGCATAAAGAATACGAATACCGGGATCAGGATCACACGAAATACGGTTAATTTATTAGGTAAATTCATGATCAATAACTCCTTTTAGCATCCTCCGATGCATGAAATGCATTATACGACATTCCATGTCCGAATGCAAGTCTATCCGAATGTTACTCTTCGTCCTCCTTCAGAACTGCCATCAGATCATACTCCGCAGCTCCGGTGATGGTAGCCGGAAGGATATCTCCCGAGATCAGTTCCCGGTCACAGTCCAGGAAGATCATGCCGTCCACTTCGGGGGCATCCCTGTAGGAACGGGCCACGTAAACATCATCCTCCGGAATAAAGCCTTCTATGATCACATCCATGGTACGGCCCACCAAAGCTTCATTCTTATCCGCTGAGATCTCCTGCTGCAGTTCCATGATCTCATCCCGGAAACGTTCCTTTGTTTCATCCGGGATCTGTTCCGGCATATCCGCCGCAACGGTGCCTTCCTCTCTGGAATAGGTAAACACGCCCACACGGTCAAACTCGAGATCGTTCAGGGTTTCCATCACAGCTTCATGCTCCTCCTCCGTCTCGCCGGGGAATCCGGTGATAAGGGTGGTCCGGAGCGTGATATCCGGGATCCGGCTGCGCAACTTCTCCACCAATGCATAAAGCTTCTCTTTCGTAAAGATCCGACCCATCCGCTGCAGGATCCGGGTCTCCGTATGCTGAAGCGGCATGTCGATATAATGAAGTACCTTCGGTTCCGTTGCTATGACTTCGATCAATGCATCATCGATCTCCTCCGGATAACAGTAAAGGATACGGAGCCATCTTAATTCTTCGATTCCTGCCAGCCGGTGCAGAAGCTCCGGAAGCTTCTTCTCTCCGTAAAGATCCATGCCGTACACGGTGGTCTCCTGAGCCACCAGGATCAGTTCTCTTACGCCGGCCTCTGCAAGCTCACGTGCTGTCTTCACCAGGCGGTTCATGGGAATACTCCGGTACCGACCCCGGAACTGAGGGATTGCGCAATAGGTGCATTTCTTATCACACCCTTCAGCAATCTTCAGATATTCCGTATAAGGACGGTTGGTGATCTGCCGGGGACTCTCTTCCGTCACACGGTTCACATCCGGGAATACGGTTATCCCCCGTTCTCCCTTCTGCAGACGTTCCAGCACCTCCGCGACCCCCGGAAATCCGGTGGTTCCGATAAAGGCGTCCACCTCCGGGATCTCAGCAGCGATCTCCTCCTTATAACGCTCCGACATACAGCCGGCAGCGATCAGATATTGGAGATTCCCTTTCTTCTTATACTCTGCCACCTCGAACAGGGTGGAAATGCTTTCCTCCAGTGCATCATGGATGAAGCAGCAGGTATTCACGATCACCGCATCCGCTTCCTCCGGAAGCTCCACCAGAGAATATCCGGCATGGGTAAGGATTCCCAGCATTTCCTCACTGTCCACCGTGTTCTTGTCACAGCCCAGGGTGATCAGCGCGATCTTTAATTTATATGCAGTTTTGGAAACCGGTCCTTCCATCTTCCACCCTAAAGCCTTCTTTATCTATGGATAATTCCTTTGGTTAGCGCCCGCGGATACTCTTTACATCCTTCCGTGGTGCATCAGGGCAGCCTGGTAGGTGTTGGCCATCAGCATGGCGATGGTCATGGGCCCGACGCCTCCCGGAACCGGAGTGATCTTTCCGGCCACCTCTGCACAGGATGCATAAGCACAGTCACCACAGAGCTTCTTACCCTCCAGGCGGTGAATACCTACATCGATCACCGTTGCGCCTTCCTTGATATAGGAGCCGTCGATCATCTGGGGTTTACCGATGGCAACCACGAGAATGTCTGCCCGACGGGTGATCTCCTTCAGATCCTTTGTATGGGAATGGCATACCGTTACGGTTCCGCTCTCCCGGAGCAGCAGCATGGCCATGGGTTTTCCCACGATGTTGCTGCGTCCGATCACAACGCATTCCTTTCCATCGATGGTCACTCCGCTCCGCTTCAGAAGCTCGATAATGCCTGCAGGTGTACAGGATACAAAGCCCCTCTCTCCGATTGAGAGACGTCCCACACTCTCGGGATGGAAACCGTCCACGTCCTTATCAGGTGAGATCCGGCGGATCACCCGGTCTTCATTGATCTGCTTCGGCAGCGGAAGCTGTACCAGGATGCCGTCCACGGTATTATCCTGATTCAGTTCGTCGATCAGCCGGAGCAGGTCCTCTTCCTTCGTATCCTCGGGGAGTTCATAGGAGAGGGACCGGATCCCCGTGTATTCACAGGCTTTCTTTTTGTTGTTGACATAGACACCGGAGGCCGGATCATTTCCTACAAGGATCACGGCAAGGGTGGTCTCGATGCCATCCTCCTTCAGCGCCTCCACCTTACTTCTGATCTCATCCTTTATATCCTGGGAAATCTTCTTTCCATCAATTATTTCAGCCATACATAGATCCTTTCTTTTATCGTGTATTTGATCAGAACAATCCGACGGTCATTCCGTTTTCGTCAATATCGATCCGCTCTGCCGCCGGTACCTTGGGAAGTCCCGGCATGGTCATGATGGAACCGGCGATAGCCACAACAAATCCCGCTCCTGCCGATACATAGACCTCGCGGATGCTTACGGTGAAGCCCTCCGGACGTCCCAGCAGCTTCGGGTCATCCGACAGGGAATACTGTGTCTTGGCCATGCAGACCGGAAGTCCGCCGAAGCCGAGTGCCGTGATATCCGCCAGTGCCTTCTTCGCTTCCGGTGTATATTCCACATCCTTTGCCCCGTAGATCTCGGTTGCGATGGTGCGGATCTTCTCCTCCAGCGGAAGCTCCGTCTCGTAAATTGGATGGTACTGGCTGACACCGCTGTCCACAAGTTTCAGTACTTCCTCTGCCAGCTCCGCGCCGCCTTCGCCGCCCTTTGCCCAAACCTCGGACACGGTGAGCTTAACGCCCCGCTCCGCGCAGTAGGTTCTGACAAAATCAATCTCCGCATCCGTGTCCGATACGAAACGGTTCAGTGTCACAACGATGGGAAGACCGAACTTCTGCAGATTCTCGATATGCTTTCCGAGATTGCAGATTCCCTGTCCGAGTGCTTCCAGATTCTCCTCCGACAGCTGATCCTTCGGGATTCCTCCGTTATACTTGAGTGCCCGGACGGTGGCCACAAGAACAGCCGCATCCGGCCTTAGCCCCGCCATCCGGCATTTGATATCCAGGAATTTCTCAGCACCGAGATCCGCTCCGAAGCCTGCCTCGGTAATCACGTAATCCGCGCTGCGAAGTGCCGTCTTTGTGGCACGTACGGAGTTGCAGCCATGCGCGATATTTGCAAATGGTCCGCCATGCACGATGGCCGGTGTATGCTCCAGTGTCTGGATCAGATTCGGACGGATGGCGTCCTTCAGGAGCACCGTCATGGCTCCTACCACCTTCAGATCCGCTGCAGTAACCGGTTTTCCCTGATAGGTATAGGCTACGATGATCCGGGACAGTCGTTCGGAAAGATCCCGGATATCCTCTGCCAGACAGAGGATCGCCATAACCTCCGTGGCCACGGTGATGATGAAATGATCCTCACGGACCACACCGTCCACGCGCTTGCCCATGCCGATCACGATGTTCCGGAGGGCACGGTCATTCATGTCCAGACACCGCTTCAGAACGATCCGCTTCGGGTCGATCCCCAGGGAATTGCCCTGCTGCAGATGATTATCCAGCACTGCAGCCAGCAGGTTATTGGCACTGGTGATGGCATGAAAGTCACCGGTAAAATGCAGGTTCAGTTTCTCCATGGGAACCACCTGGGAATAACCGCCGCCGGCAGCTCCGCCCTTAATACCGAAGCATGGTCCCAGGGACGGCTCGCGAAGGGCAATCATGACCTTCTTTCCCGCCCTGCGAAGGGCATCACCGAGACCGATGGTCACGGTGGTCTTTCCTTCACCTGCCGGTGTGGGATTGATGGCTGTGACCAGAATCAGCTTCCCGAAGGGACGATCCTCGATACTCTTCAGATATGCATCCGAGAATTTTCCCATGTAGGGTCCATAGGATTCCACATCGTCCTCGGACAGCCCCAACTCTGCCGCGATCTCACGGATCTTCTTTAATTCCGCCGCCTGGGCGATCTCAATGTCTGTGAGCATGTAACTACTCCTTTGTTCTTTATGATTTTATCCTGAACTGCGGGGAAGAAGAAATTCTGTGTATAGGATTCTTCATCGCTCCGCTCAGCTAACATTTCCAGTCGGATCCGGCGATGCCGGACCGATGTCTGAACGCTGCTACATCCGCCGTTCGTTTCGATGGACGTTCCTGCATTCAGAAGCCTGCCGGGCTACGCCTGCATGAATTCCTCGAACTGGTCGATGGTCATCAGGATCTTTCTCGGCTTGGTTCCCTCTTCGGGGCCGACTACGCCGGCATCCGCCAACTGATCCATGATCCGGGCTGCCCGGTTGAAGCCGATGCGGAAGACGCGCTGCAGGTAACCGATGGACGCTTTATCCTTCTCGATCACGAGGCGTCCTGCCTCTTCGAAATACTCATCAAAGCGTTCTCCCTCATCCTCTTCGGAACTGCCGCCACCGGCGGAGGAACCGCCCGAGGAACCGGACTCGATGGACTGAGCCACCGATTCATCGTATTCGGTATCCCCGCACTGCTTTTTGATATAATCCGTAACCGCAACCACCTCTTCATCAGAGACAAATGCGCCCTGTACACGAAGGGGCTTCGGTATTCCCGTGGGGTAATACAGCATATCGCCTTTCCCCAGCAGTTTCTCAGCGCCCACCATATCCAGAATGGTTCTGGAATCGGTACCGCTGGATACCGCAAATGCGATACGGGACGGTACATTTGCCTTGATCAGACCCGTGATGACATCCACCGACGGTCTCTGGGTGGCTATGATCAGATGAATACCCGCCGCCCGGGCCAGCTGGGACAGACGCACGATCGCATCCTCCACCTCGCCGTGTGCCACCATCATCAGATCAGCCAGCTCGTCGACGATCACAACGATCTGCGGCGTGAACCGGAAATCGGAACGCTCCAGATCCTCCGGATCCGCTGCGCCCTCTTCCTCCACCTTTTTGTTGAAGCCTTCCAGGTTTCGTACATTGTACCGTGCGAAGAGCTTGTAACGGCGCTCCATTTCCTGCACTGCCCAGTTGAGTGCACCGGCCGCCTTCTTGGGATCCGTCACTACCGGGATCAGCATGTGCGGGATGCCGTTGTAGGCAGTCAGTTCGACCATTTTCGGGTCCACCATGATGAGACGCACCTCTTCCGGCTTGGCCTTGTAGAGGATACTCATGATGATTGTATTGATGCAGACCGATTTACCGGAACCGGTGGAGCCGGCGATCAGCATATGGGGCATCTTCGCAATGTCTCCAATAATGATCTGCCCGCCGATATCCTTACCGATGGCGAAGGATATCTTTGATTTTGCATTCCGGAAGGTCTCCGTATCGATAAGTTCCCGGAAGGAAACCATCTGATTCTCTTTGTTCGGCACTTCGATACCGATGGCGGATTTGCCCGGGATCGGTGCCTCGATCCGGATATCAGCGGCTGCCAGGTTCAGCTTGATATCATCCTGAAGGGACAGGATCTTGCTGACCTTGACACCCTGTTCCGGTGTCATCTCGTAACGCGTAACGGCAGGTCCCCGGCTGTAATCCGTGATAGTGACATTGACTCCGAAGCTTTCCATGGTGGACTTCAGCTTCATGGCCGTCTCACGCACATCCGCATCTCCTCTTCCGCCGGTCTTTTTCACCGGATTCAGGAGATTGACCGGAGGGATCCGGTACGGCTTCCGTTTGGGCTGATCAGGCTTTGCCTGCATCTGCCGGGAGATCTCATCCGTTGCCTGCTGTGTATCCTGATGTGTAACCTTCGTATCCTGCGATGTCCTGCCGGGAATGATCATATCCTCATCATCGGCAGTCTCTGCTGCAGCGTCCGGCTTCCGGGGAGATACGCTCCGGGTCGCGGCTGCGGAAGGTCGTCTTTCTTCCCTTACATTGGATTCCTCTGCTTCCGCCGTGGAAGTAAGGAAGTCTCCGCCCACCTCGTCATCGTAGGATTCCGGTGCCGGCTTAAGATTAAAGAAGTCAACCGGTTCATCCTTCGTCTCGGGGAGATAGGCCGGATTCGGGGCAGGTCTTCCGGATTCATCCATGATCACCGGTCCGCCCTTCGTCCTGCGGATGGACTCCGAACTCGGAACCGAAAGTCCCCTGTCTTTTGAAACCGGTACCACACCCTTTGCTTCAAATCCATCTATGGAAGCAACCCCCGGGAACGCGGTGTCTTCAGCTTCCGCATTCTTCTTTGCCCGGAGTTTCGCTCTTGCTGCCTCCTTTAACTGATCCATATCGTCATTGTACGGATCCGGATGCAGTTCCGTCATTTCATCTTTGGATACTTCCGCCTTCTTCTCTATGGCACGTGAGCGTCTTCCCTTTTGACCTGCCGGAGCATCCTCGGATTTTCGGACCTCCAGATCCCGCAGCATTTCCTGACGCGGACGTCTCGGACGGGCCTGTACATATGCAGACTCATCCTCTTCATCATCGTAATCCGGGTCTTCGTATCCGTTGCCGGGAGCCAGAAGGCGTTTCATACCGTTGATGACCGAGAAACCGGTGATCATGATCACTGCAACGATCGTGAGAAGGATCGTCAGGATGATCACACCTACCTTGCCGATCAGCTTGTACAGCAGCGTAAGGATCCCGCCGAAGATAAACCCGCCGCCCTTATGATCCGAGTATCCGTCCATATAGAGGGACTTCGCCGTCACCGTCTCCACGCCGTGGACCAGCTGGGCGATAAAGGATATCACCATAAGTAGGACCGCGATCCAGATCAGCTTTCGGATGATGGATTTCTTCGGTCCGTTGGACAGGATAAATGCGGCAGCAAAAAAGAGATAGAAAGGAAGCAGGTACTGGGTAAAGCCGAACAGGCCGAAGAAGAACCCGCTGATCACATTTCCGACGGATCCGCAGATCCCGAAATTGCTGCAGAGCATAAAGACGGAAACCGCCAGATAGACGAAAAGATAGATCTCCCTGACACGTGCGGGAGAAAGTGCCTTCTCATCATCATCGTTGATGATACGGCTGGTCTTCCCTGCGGGTTTCTGTCCCTTAGATGTCTTATGATTTGCTGTTGATTTCTTTGCAGCAGCCATTCTCTCACTCCATAGAATCGCCGAAACGGAGCAGTCTCATGAACTGCTCCGGATCAGCTTGCTTTTAAGATATTATCTACATTGTATAAAGGATCTCATTTACTTCCTGCAGATCTTCTGCCGGAATGTAATTGTCTGTATATGCCTTGCCGTTCACGGTCATGGATGTGAAGCCGGCTTCCTTGCCCTCCGGATTCTTTACCACGATGTGCAGCTGCTTGCCGCGGAACAGCTTGTTGATCTCGAATTCCTTCCATTCGGTGGAAACCGAAGGAGCGATCCGAAGTCCGTAGAAGTCCGGACGCATACCCAGGATACCTTCCACGCAGCCCACCATAACGGTGGATGCGGTACCTGTCAGCCAGTGTACGTGGCTCCGTCCGTGATGCGGGCTGTCCTTACCCTCAGTGAACTGACCGTGGGAATAGGGCTCCAGCTTACGGATCTCAGCCTTGTCGTTCATGGCTGCCGGTGAGGACTCCATGAAATACTGGTATGCACGGTTTCCGTGTCCGCGCAGGGACTCTGCCAGGATGATCCAGCCCTGAGGCTGTGAGAAGATACCGGCATTCTCCTTGGTGCAGGCATTGAAGAGAAGCATCAGAGCTCCGTCAAATGCATGCTCACGATACGGCGGATACATTACCATACAACCGTAATCGGTATTCAGCTCGCGGTTTACGCTGTCCAGTGCCAGGTCTGCCTGCTCCGGAGTTGCAAGGCCGGAGATAACCGCCCAGCTCTGGGGATTCAGCCACATGGATGCTTCCGGATCGGTTCTCTGACCGATGACCATACCATCCTCCTTGAAGCCGCGGATGAAACGGTCTTCATTCCAGCAGAGGGTCTGCAGTGTATTGTACAGCTTCGGCTGAATGTCATCCAGATAAGCCAGATACAGTTCATCCTTCTTGTACTGTGCGAACTCACGGATCACCGTCATCGCATAATACAGCTGGAATGCCACGAAGGTGGACTCACCCTTCTTACCGAGACGCAGGCAGTCGTTCCAGTCTGCATGCAGACCTGCAGGCATGCCATGATCGCCGAGACGGTTCATGGAGAAGTCGATGGCTCTCTTCAGGTGGTCATATACCGAACCCTCATCCTTGTTCGCATAAACGATCACCTCATCGATGAAGTCAAGGTTTCCGGATTCCGCGATATACTTGTAGATCGTCGGGAACAGCCACAGTGCATCATCTGCACGGTAAGCCGGATGTCCGGTCTCCTTCACATAGGAAGCATCGTCCGGTGTATCCTCATGTCCCGCATTGTGTGTGAACTTAACCAGCGGAAGTCCGCCACCGTTGTCCACCTGTGCGGACAGCATGAAACGGATCTTCTCCACTGCCATTTCCGGCGCCAGATGGATCACACCCTGGATATCCTGTACGGTATCCCGGTAGCCGTAGCCGTTCCGGAGTCCGCAGTAGATAAAGGAAGCCGCTCTGGACCAGATAAAGGTCATGAAACAGTTGTATGCATTCCAGGTATTGATCATTGCGTTGAATTCCTGGCTCGGCGTCTTTACCTGGAAATGAGACAGTTTCTCATGCCAGTAGCCCACCAGAACATCATATTCCTTTGCAACGGCTGCTTCCACATCCGCATAGGAATCCATCACTGCTGCTGCAGCCTTGTCGTCCTTCATGCCCACTACGAAAGCAATCGACTTGGATTCTCCCGGTGCAAGCTCAAGAACGGTAGACAGTGCGCCACAACCGTTTGCGTTGTAGTTAAGACCATTTCCCAGATCTCCCTCTTCCACGCCGATGGGGTTACCGTAGCTGCGGTATCCGCCGAGGAAGAGTTCCTTATCGCCGCAATAGGAGGATACTTCCGATCCTGCCAGGCCGAGGAACTTGGACTGTGCCACGCTTCCGTTCACAGCTGCTTCCTTCTTCACGAACTCATTTGCAACCTGCTTGATGCGGTTGCCCTGGAAGTAGGTTCTTGTGATGAACAGGGTGTACTGCAGGTTAACCTGATCCTGCTCATAGTTGCAGTCATTGGTGAACTCCGCATAACCGGTCACTGTGATGGAACGAGCCTTGTCGGAGGTGTTGGTCACCTTCGTGTACCATACTTCATGGGTTGCATCCAGCGGTACATAGTACATAACATCGGAGCGGATGCCTGCATATTCCGTCTCGAATTTGGAATATGCGGTACCATGACGAACCACATTTTTATAAGTGGAAAGATCCTTTCCTACCGGCTGCCAGGATGCAGACCAGTAATCCTTCGTATCATTGTCACGAAGATAGATATAACGTCCGGGCTGATCGAACTGATTGAAGACATATCGCAGGATACGTCCGTTGGCACCGGACTTGGCGAAGCTGTAGCCGCCCGCATTGTTGGAAACGATGGCACCGTACTCCGGAGATCCCAGGTAGTTCGCCCAGGGAGCCGGGGTATCCGGACGCTCGATCACATATTCCTTCTTCGTTTCATCAAAAAAACCGTAGCGCATGTGTAACCTCCTAAATAATATGCTGTGGAAATCCCATAAGACCTTCATTAAACCCGTCCGTACCCGGTGCTTCCGGGCACGGACGGAAATGATTCAATATTTACTTATCAGCGTCCTTCAGGCTCAGGCTGATCTTACCCATACGATCCACCTCAAGCACCTTTACACGTACAAGATCGCCAATATTTACCACATCCTCCACCTTGGCAACCCGATGCGGAGCCAGCTTGGAGATATGGATCATACCATCCTTGTTCGGAGACAGCTGTACAAATGCGCCGTACGGCATGATACGTACAACCGTTCCTTCGTAGGTCTTGCCCACTTCGATGGGATCCACGATGGAGTGAATGATCTTCAGAGCCTTTTCGATACCCTCCTGCTCTACACCGCAGATGTCGATCCGTCCGGAATCATCGATATCGATCTTAACGCCGGTCTCATCAATGATACCGTTGATGGTCTTACCCTTCTGACCGATCACTTCACCGATCTTATCCGGATCGATATTCATGGACACGATCTTCGGAGCGTACTTGGAAAGCTCCTTACGCGGCTCGGGGATGGCCTTCAGCATAACCTCGTTCAGGATGAACATACGAGCTTCTCTGGTCCGTGCGATCGCCTCGCGGATGATATCATCCGTCAGGCCGTGGATCTTGATATCCATCTGGATGGCTGTGATACCCTTCTCGGTACCTGCAACCTTGAAGTCCATATCGCCGAAGAAGTCCTCAAGGCCCTGGATATCCGTAAGAACGATGTAGTCGTCATCGGTCTCGCCGGTTACCAGACCACAGGAGATACCTGCAACCGGAGCCTTGATTGGTACACCTG
>JAFRWY010000069.1 GCA_017437905.1 Eubacterium sp. | reverse complement strand
GATACTTTCATAGTTGTCTCATCTCTTTTGATCCTTCGGCCATGCGGTCAGGCTCTCAGGGTGATGCCCTTCTCTGCCAGTGCCTCAAGCATCTTGTCGATCTTCTCATTTACCTCCGCATCCGCCAGTGTACGGTCATTTGCGCGGAACAGCAGACTGTAAGCCAGGGACTTCTTGCTCTCGCCCAGCTGCTCTCCTTCATAAACATCGAAGAGAGTGACAGACTCCAGAAGCGCGCCGCCGCATTTCCGGAGAACCTTCTCCACTTCACCGGCCAGCACGGTCTTGTCACATACAAGCGCCAGATCACGGGAAGAACCCGGGTATTTTGCAACACCTACATATTTGATATCAAAGCTGGAAAGCATCGTTACGGTATCCATATCCAGAACCGCAACATAGCAGTCGCCCTTCATATCGAAATTCTCAACAGCCTCCGGATGTACCTGGCCCAGGAACCCGATCTCCAGCTTGCCCTTCATAATCTTCGCCTGACGGCCCGGGTGCAGGAACGGATACTCACTAGCGGGAACATAGTCCACATCCTTGCCGAAGGACAGGTGATCGAACAGTTCCTCCAGAACACCCTTCAGCGTGAAGAAGTCCCCTTCCCCGTACATACCGAGGGTAAGCATGGGCTTCTCATCCGGCAGTTCCGTGAGAGGAAGTGCCTTCGGAATGTATATATTTCCGATCTCATAGAGACGGACATTCTTGTTTCTCCGATTGAAATTGGTGGCCAGGGATGTCATCATGCCTGCCAGGGATGTGGTACGCATGATGCTGAAGTCCTCACCCAGCGGATTGCTGATCTCGATGGCCTGACGAAGCGGATGATCCTCCGGAAGCAGCAGCTTATCGAATACCTTCGGACTCTCAAAGGAGTAATTCATGGTACCGGAGAAGCCGTTTGCCTCCACCAGGGTCCGGGCGATGCCCTGGATCTGCCTGTTGTAGGGAATACCGCCGATTCCCGCATTGACGGTGGTCAGTGTGGAGGGGATCTTATCATATCCGTAGAAACGTGCCACCTCTTCTGCCAGATCCGCCATGCAGCGAAGATCCTGACGGTAAGTCGGAATGGTCAGCATTTCCGTTTCCTTATTATAGGAAAGACCAAGCGCTTCAAAGATGTGCAGCATCTTCTCAACCGGAACATCGAGTCCCAGCAGATGGTTCATCTTATCCGGCTCAAAGGGCAGTTCCCAGGAAGCAACCGGGTTCGGGTAAACATCCACCATACCCTGCAGAACCTCGCCGCAGCCCATTTCCTCGATCAGCTGGCAGGCACGGTTGATTGCCTCCTCTGCAAGATTCGGGTCCAGACCCTTCTCGAACTTGCCGGCCGCATCCGTCCGAAGACCGAGACGACGCTCGGAGAGACGGATATTCGTTCCGTCGAAGCAGGCAGCCTCGAACAGGAGGGTCGTCATAGAATCCGTAACCATGGAGTTCTCACCACCCATGATACCGCCGATGGCTACCTCCTTCTCTCCGTCACAGATCATCAGTACATTTTCGTCCAGCGTACGCTCTACGCCGTCCAGTGTCTTAAACACGTCACCGTTCTTTGCACGCTTCACAATGATCTTATGTCCTGCGATGGTGTCCAGATCGAAGGCATGCATGGGCTGGCCGTACTCTTCCATCACGTAATTGGTGATATCCACGATGTTATTGATGGAACGGATGCCCTGAGCGCGCAGGCGGTGCTGCAGCCACTTGGGAGACGGTGCGATCTTTACATTCTTAACAACTCGGGCAATATACCGCTTGCAAAGCTCCGGATCCTGAATCTCCACGGAGATATAATCCTCGGTCTTCTCCGGGCACTTTGCCTCCACCTTCACCTCCGGCGGATAGAAGGGCAGGTCAAATGTGACCGCCGCCTCTCTTGCCATACCGATGATGGAGAAGCAGTCCACACGGTTGGAGGTGATCTCGTACTCTACATTTGTATCATCCAGTCCGAGAGCCGCTACCGCATCATCTCCCGGCTTTACGCCCGCATCCTCGGGGAAAACGTAGACGCCGTCCTCCGGTGCCTCCGGATAAAGGTCCCGGGTGGAACCCAGTTCTTCGATGGCACACATCATACCGAAGGACTCCACGCCGCGAAGCTTGCCCTTCTTGATCTTAATCCCGTCCGGCGGAGGTGTACTTCCGTCATGACCGCCGGCAACCTTACCGCCGTCCAGTACGGTGGGAACCACATCACCGACCTTTACGTTCGGTGCCCCGGTTACGATCTGGATCGGAGCCTCAGCACCGACATCCACCTGGCATACCACCAGCTTATCCGCATCCGGATGACGTTCGATGGAAAGGATCTTTCCGACTACGATCTTCTCCAGATTCTTATTATAAACCGTATGGCTCTCCACATGAGAACCCGACAGGGTGATCCGGTCCACGAACTCACGGGGAGTTACGTCCAGATCCGGAACATATGCTTTAATCCACGATAATGGTGTATTCATCTTTATTCTCCTTCATATCTCTATCAATAAAGCTCCTTCGCTCCGCCCCTTCAGATGACAAATGCCACAGCCTGTCGTTCCGAGCCACCATAGCATACCGCTCTGTGCCGCCGCAACATGTCATTCTGCGCAGCCATGCCATATCATTCTGCGCAGCAGGCGAAGAATCTCTCCGTTGGCACTTTCGACGCCTTTAGAACTGTCCCAGGAACCGTACGTCATTCTCGTACAGCAGCCGCATGTCATCGATCTCATACTTCAGCAGGGTCACACGCTCCAGACCGATACCGAAAGCAAAACCGGAATAAACCTCCGGATCGATACCGCACATCTCAAGCACGTGGGGATGAACCATACCGCAGCCCAGGATCTCGATCCAGCCGGATCCCTTGCAGACGCCGCAGCCCTTGCCGCCGCATTTGAAACAGGTAACATCCACCTCTGCCGAGGGCTCGGTGAACGGGAAATGATGAGGCCGGAGTTTTGTCTTCGTGTTCGGTCCGAAGAACTCTCTTGCAAACTGGTCCAGGGTTCCCTTCAGATCCGCCATTGTAACACCCTGGCCGACTACCAGACCCTC
>JAFRWY010000068.1 GCA_017437905.1 Eubacterium sp. | reverse complement strand
TAACGTAGATGATTGTTGTCTGAAGTCTCTGATGAAGCTTAGAGATCTCAACACGCATCTGTACACGGAGCTTAGCATCCAGGTTGGAAAGAGGCTCGTCCATCAGGAATACCTTCGGCTCACGGACGATAGCACGACCCATAGCGACACGCTGTCTCTGACCACCGGACAGAGCCTTCGGCTTACGATCAAGAAGGTGCTCGATCTCAAGGATCTTAGCTGCCTCATGTACGGACTTGTCGATCTTCTCCTTGGAAACCTTACGAAGCTTCAGACCGAATGCCATGTTATCATATACAGACATGTGCGGATACAGAGCGTAGTTCTGGAATACCATCGCGATATCTCTGTCCTTCGGCTCTACTGCATTTACCAGCTTGTCGCCGATCCACAGCTCGCCGGAGCTGATGTCCTCAAGACCTGCGATCATACGCAGTGTTGTGGACTTACCACATCCGGAAGGTCCAACGAAGATGATGAACTCCTTATCCTGGATCTCCAGGTTGAAGTCCTTAACAGCGTTGAAGCCGTTCGGATAGATCTTGTAAATGTTTTTAAGTGATAAACTAGCCATCTCTTACTTCCTCCTAAATATAAAACTTAATAATCTAAGTCTGTTCACATATTTTCACCGCTACTAATATTACCTTGTTTATGTCTATTAAACTATATGTGAATTGCATAAAGAACTTTAAAATCTTTTGTCAAACTTGCACACCGCGGATAAAAACCCCATCACATTTGACAAAAAAGGGCAGGCGCTTGAATATAAAAGCGCCTGTCTTTTGTGAATTATTCATTAAATATCGGGCATGGGTGAAAACCTACCGAAAAGAACCCTGCATTCTTGTACAACCTGCCAATTTTCGGAGCTTCCGGACTAGGGTTTTGATACAATATCATCACTCGTTCCGATGACGATCAGCACATCATGCGTTGAGATCACCACATCCGTATCCTCTTCCTTCAGCATTTCCGTCTCCACGGTCGCACCCGGGAAGTAGGTGGTCAGTTCCTGTCCCACGTTCTCTTTTACATAGTACAGCTTTGTGGTACTGCTGACACCCTTATAGTTTCCTGCGTCCACCGAGGTGTAGCCTGCCGCTGTCAGCTTATCCTTCCAGGCACCTGCCAGTCCGCCGGTCTCCGTTCCGTTCAGCACCGCGATCTTGATCCCGTAATCCGCCACGATCGCTTCCGTGGGCGCTTCCGTCTTCTCGGCCGTAAGGAGTTCATCCGTCTGATTCTCCGATGATACAACTCCCGTCCCCGCTTCGGTTCCGTTCGTCTTGCCTCCGCGGATCACCGAACGGACAAGAGCAAAGATCAGGCACGCGATCACGATGGCCAGGATCACTACCGCCGACCGTAAAAACATGGAAAAAAACAGCCCTGTAGCGCTCTGCTTTTTCTTCATATCCATACCCCTTCCACGCACATATCGATGCACGTTTTTTGTAACAACCTTCGTTACACAGTATATCAAATCCGGCGGTTGTTTGCAACGAACAACTCATAAAGAATCGAAAAGAATTGCAAATGCCGCCGGGTGGTTTTCACTTCATAAATGTGTCTTCTTATGGTAGAATAAAATCAGTAGGCGGCGGGTAATATAGAAGGATTTGTATTCCGGCAGCCGCATCCGACAACGACATATCCGGGAGGAAACGCATGAAAACAGCACTGATCACGGGTGCATCCCGCGGAATCGGACGGGCCGCAGCGCTCCGTCTGGCCGAAAGCGGTCGCTATCCGCTGCTCTGTCTTACCGCACATAGTAACGGCGATGCCCTTCGGGCCGTTGCCGACGAGATCCGCTCCTTATATCCGGAGCAGTCCGTCCTCTGCTCTCTCGGGGACGTGGGGGACCTTTCCTACGTTACGTCCCTGGCCGGGGAGCTGCACGCCGCCGGCGGAACCGTCGGGCTGCTGGTCAACAATGCAGCCGTCAGTGTGCACGGACTTCTGATGGAGCTCTCCCCGGAGGATTGGGACCGGACCATCCGTACGAATCTTACTTCTCTCTATAATACATGTCATACATTTATGGGAGATCTTATGTCGACCGAAAATGGGCGGATCATCAACATTTCCTCCGTATGGGGAGCCGTGGGTGCTTCCTGCGAGGTGGCTTACAGTGCCGCGAAGGGCGGCGTGGACGCATTTACCCATGCCCTGGCGAAGGAGATGGCGCCATCGGGGGTAACGGTGCTCGGACTTCAGCCGGGAACCGTCGATACGGATATGAACGGAAATCTGGACGAGGAAGAGAAGGCCGTGCTGGCTGAGGAGATTCCCGCCGGACGCTTCGCAACGCCGGAGGAGGTGGCGGAGGCGATCTTTAAACTGACCGAGCTGCCGGACTATACCACCGGGTCGATCCTCCGGATGGACGGCGGGTGGATCTAAGGGGTACAACATGAGAAGAATCCTTGCCATAAGGATCAGTACATAATAGAAGGAGGAGATTCAGGATGGGCGACGTTTTTGTCGAGTTCTTTTCGGAAGAAGCACTTGAGAATATCATGGCACTCCTGCAGTATAAGCCGGAGCGGATCATTTATCTCGGACATAAACACAACATGATCACGAAGAAAATGAAGAGTCTCAGGAAGTTTGCCTCCATCACGTCCCCGAACACGGTGCTGGAGTTTATCGAAGTGCCCCGGGACAGTCTGGAGCTTTGTATCCAGACCATTGATGATATCTGCGAGGAATATCCGGATGCGCGGTTCGAACTGACCGGCGGTGGGGAAATGTTCCTGATCGCCTTCGGCTACGTCAGCGCTTCCCGGGATCCGAAGACCCTCCGCATCGATCCCTACACGGGAACGGAAATGGATTTCAGCGAGGGCACGGCTCCGGTCAGTGCACGGACCAATGTGCAGATCTCCGTGGCGGAGAATATCGTGCTACACGGCGGCGTTCTCCGGCCCCCCATGAACAACTGGCGCTTTACCGAACAGTTCCGGGACGAGATCCGGACCATCTGGGGCGTGGCCCAGGAGCTCCGGCACAACTGGAACAAGCACTGTTCCGTCATCGAAGAGGTGGTAAAGAATTATCCCGCGGACGAGAACGGGGTCTACCGGCTTCCGAAGGCGGCCCTCCGGGATGCTGTGCAGATCCTGCAACGGCTGAACGAGGTCAGCATGATGGACTTCTTCCGGTACGAGAGATCCCAGGTGGTCTTCCGTTTCCGGTCGAAGCAGATCCGGGAGATCGTAACCAAAACCGGAAATATCCTGGAGCTTCATGTCTACGAGGTGGCAACCCGGAAGCCCACGGAATTCACGGATGCGGTGGTGGGCGCCGTGATCGACTGGGACGGTGAATCCGAACCCGTACCCGAGGAGTTCGACGGACGGCCCCGCAGTGAGACCATCAACGAGATCGACGTGATCCTGATGCGATCCGCGGTACCGACCTTCATTTCCTGTAAGAGCGGACGCGCGGACTCGAAGGCTCTGCATGAGCTGGAGACCGTGACCAGCCGTTTCGGCGGCCGCTATGCAAAGAAGGTGCTCGTCATGGCTTCCCCCTGTGACTCCTCCACCAGCGGTGCTTCCTTCTTCAAGCAGCGGGCGAAGGATATGCACATCTGGGTGCTGGATGATGTATACAGCATGACCGATGCCCAGCTGATCCGGAAGCTGCAGAGGATTCAGGGAGCTTGATCCCTTATCATTTGGATATACAGATTCTGCCATAAATCTTTTACGTTGTATGTTCCTGAAGAAACATTCACCGAAAAAAAGGATGTATGCAGGCAGGATCATACCGCATGAACCGTACCGCCATAAATATGAAGAGAGGGTTTTCAGTCACGTTTCCCCGGGACTGCATACCCTCTCTTCTATATCCATTCCATAAAACCATATGAAGTTTAATGCTCACAGTTTGCAAACCGCGTGTACTTACCCTGCCATACCAGGTCCACCGGTCCCGTGGATCCGTTTCTCTGCTTTGCCACGATGATCTCGGCGATTCCCGGGCGCTCCGTCTCGGGATTGTAGTAGTCATCACGGTAAATGAACATAACCACATCCGCATCCTGCTCGATAGCTCCGGACTCTCGCAAGTCTGCCAGCACCGGCTTATGATCCGGACGGGAGTCCACCGCACGGTTGAGCTGGGACAGGGCGATCACCGGAACTCCCAGTTCACGGGCAAGTCCCTTCAAGGCACGGGATACTTCCGAGATAAACTGCTGACGTGACTCCACCGGCCGGGAGGCATTCATCAGCTGCAGGTAGTCCACGATCACCAGTCCGATATCTTCTGTCTGCTTCAGCTTCCTGCATTTGGAGCGAAGCTCGGAAATGGTGATGGAGGAATTGTCATCAATATAAAGCGGTGTCCGGGCGATCTGCTCCGTACTGGTTATGATCCGGTCCCAGTCATCATCCGTCAGATTACCGGTCCGGAGCGCCTGTGCATCCACCAGCGCATCCATGGCGATTATACGGGATACCAGGGATTCCTTGCTCATCTCGAGGGAGAAGATCACCGTCGGTACCTTCTCATCCTTCACCACATGCTTGGCAATGTTCAGCACCAGCGCGGTCTTACCCATGGCAGGACGTGCCGCCACCAGGATCAGTTCGCCTTTATGTAAACCGGTCAGTTTATGATCAAGATCGATAAAGCCTGTGGGAAGTCCGTTGATTCTTCCGTCCTTCCGTGCCGCCTCTTCGATCTCTCCGATCACGTCCGCAACGATCCTCTGCATGGGCACAAAATCGCGGTTTCCGTTCTTGTTCTGAACCAGCCGGAAGATGGATTCCTCTGCCCGGTCCATAATCTCATCGGTTTTTCCCTGTGCCTCGTAGCATTCCTTTGCGATCTGATCCGAGGTCCTGATCATTTGTCTCAGGAAGGATTTATCCCGAACGATTTTCGCGTAATCCGTAGCAAAGACAGACACCTGCGGTCCCGCCAGGATATCTCCCAGATAGGACATTTTATAGAGGCTCTCCGGCGCACCCATGGAATGCAGGCGCTCCCCCAGGATGATCTCATCCACGGACTTGCCCTCTTCATGCAGGCTGCAGATGGCCTCGTACAGGATCCCGTATTCGTTGTTATAAAAATCTTCTTTTACCAGGATCCCGCTGACATCGGAGATGGCATCCGGATCCATCAGCATGGACCCGATGACGCTGCGTTCCGCAACATTATCATGCGGCAGAATCCTTCGTATGCTGTTTTCCGTTTCGTTCAACTCTGCCATGATCCACCCCATGCTCCGATGTGTTAATTCGCTTACGCTTCCTTAACGTGTACCGTAAGATCCGCGGTCACCTCCGGATGAAGCTTCACCGCAACCTTGTAGCTTCCCAGGCCCTTGATGGGATCCTTCACCTGGATCTTCTTCTTATCAATGGTAAGGCCCAGCTGCTTCTTCACCAGTTCGGATACTTCCTTGGAAGAAATGGAGCCGAATGCTCTTCCGCCCTCACCCACCTTGATCTCCGCCGTAACCGATGACTCCGCCAGCTTTGCAGCCAGTGCCTTTGCGTCCGCCAGATTCTCGGCAGCCACCTTTGCATCATTCTGATTCTTCAGTTTGAGATCGTTCAGGTTCTGGGGAGTTGCCTCCACACCCAGCTTCTTCGGAAGTACGAAGTTCCGTGCATAGCCCGGATTCACTTCTACGATCTCGCCCTTCTTTCCGAGGGACTTAACGTCCTGGAGTAAAATTACCTTCATTTATCTTTGTTCCTTTCCTAACTACGATTTCATCTGTTGATGTCCCGGGATCCTTCGGCTTCGCCTCAGGATGACAGGTGCGTGTCAGATGCTGCCCGAGGCGGTCATCTCCTTCAGCACCTGCTTCAGGCGGACGAAGAAGTCCTCCTTCGATACACCCTTTAACTGGGCGCCGGCCACGGTGGCATGTCCGCCGCCGTTAAACTGCTCCAGCACCACCTGTACATTTACATCGCCGATGGAACGGGCGGATACGTAGAGGATTCCGTCCGCAGACTCCGTAACGACGAAGGATGCCTTTATATTCTCCACATTCAGCAGTTCATTTGCAGCCTTGGCCACGGGAACCGTGGGTGCATCCAGGCTGTCCGGATCCGCTTCCACATAGGACAGGGCGTAAACGCCCATGAAGATCTCCGCGTTGCTGATACCCTGGGCCCGTTCCTTCATGGACAGCAGGCTGCTCCGGAACATTTTCCGGACACGGGTGATATCCGCACCGCTCTTCCGAAGATAGGACGCCGCCTCGAAGGTACGGACGCCGGTCTTGTTCAGGAAGTTGTCGGTATCGATCAGGATGCCGGCATACATGGCATCCGCCTCCACCGGACGGATCTTCGGTTTTATGGAGATATACTGGAACATTTCCGTGATCATCTCACATGCAGAGGACGCAAAGGGCTCGATGTAAGAAAGCGTCGCATCCTCGATGGGTTCGTTGGACTGACGGTGATGGTCGAATACCACCACGGTAGATACCAGGGAGATCAGCTCCTCGCAGGCCGTCATGCTGGGACGGTTCACGTCGCAGACCACCAGCATCGTTGTGGCATCCACCATACTGAGGGCCTGTGCCGAGGAAATGATCATTTCCCCGTACTGGCTTCCCACCCGGAAGCTGTTCACCAGCGGGCCGATGGCGTCGGTATCGTCGTTCAGAACCACATACGCTTTCTTTCCCAGGGTCGTAACCAGACGGTAGATACCCACCGCCGAACCGAAGGCATCCGCATCCGGCCGCTTGTGGGCCATGATGAGAACCTTCTCCTTATTCTCCAGCAGTTCCTCGAAGGCCTGTGCCTTGACGCGGGCTTTCACCCGGGTGGTCTTCTCGGTACCGGTGCTCTTGCCGCCGAAATAGGTCACATTGTCTCCGTCCTTCACGGCTACCTGATCACCGCCGCGTCCGAGAGACAGACCGATGGCCACCTTTGCATTTTCAAATGCATCCAGGAAGCTCTCCTCGGCGGTACCGATGCCGACGGACAGGGTCATGGGGATCTCATTTCCCACATTCAGATTCTTTACATCATCCAGCAGGGAGAAACGGTCATCCTGCAGGGTCTTCATGTATTTCTGGCGGAAGACGAAAAGATACTTGTCATTCTCCAGATGCTTTACGATGGCGTCAATGTTGGACAGGTACATGTTGATCTTCCGGTCAACCAGCGCATTCAGGATCGAATGCTTTACCTCCTCCAGGGAATTCATGACCTCATCATAATTGTCGATATAGACCAGGCCGGCGATCATCTTCTGATCATAGGTCTCCTGCTCCAGCCTTCTCTCATTTGTCACATCAAACAGGTAAAGCACGATCACAACGTCGTCACCGCGCCGTTCCTGACGATCGGTTTCTTCAAAAGCAAGTGACAGATCCACGCGGCGGATCACCGCATTGTAGCAGTGTTCATGAAATGTGACATCCATGCTGATCTCGCCTTCGATCTCGTCCAGCACCTCCGGCGTAAGATCCGGGATATAGGTGTCGACGCTGCCCCGAAGGAATTTCCTGTCGCTGATATCCACCGCCTTGTAGAACATGGCATTGGCCCAGAGGATCTTGCCGTCGGTATCCAGCAGCGCGTAGGGCACCGCCAGTCCGTGCAGCAGCTCCTTCTGCACCTTTCCCTGCTCCAGCGAGTAGTCCACGATACTTGCGGACACGATGGGCATCAGCCGGAAATAGGCAAAAACGACCACAAGGATATAAACCCCGAGTACCGCTGCCGCAACAATGGTCTCCCGGCTTTCCAGCCCGAAGAACACGATGCAGAATCCCAGCAGCAGGAACGCCAGCAGGATCGGCACCAGGATCACATATTTCATTTTGCTCCGCAGCCTTCTGCCACTCGTCATACGATCACTACTTTCCAAGACTCGCCAGGCGTTCTACCACCTGTGCATAGGTCTCCTTATATTTCTGCAGCTTCTGCTTCTCTTCTTCCACCTTGGCAGCCGGAGCCTTGCTGAGGAAACGCTCATTTCCCAGCATGCCCTCACCACGGCGGATCTCGCCTTCCAGACGTTCCTTCTCCTTGGTGAGACGCTCCAGTTCCTTCTCGGTATCCACCAGATCCGCAAAAGGCATGTAAAGTACCGCATTGTGGATCACGGCTGATACCGCATCCTCTGCGATCCCGGCCTTATCCGCCTGAACCGTTACCTCACCGGCATATGCCAGGGGTGCAAAGAAATGCTTTGTATCCTCAAAGAGCTTCTGCAGCGAAACTTCCTCGGTCACCACGATGACGGAGGCCTTCTTTGAGGGCGGTACGTTCATGTCCGCGCGTACGTTCCGGATGCTGCGGATGGCTTCCTTCAGGATGTCGGTGTTGCTCTCCTCCTCTGCAAAATGCAGCTCCTCCCGGTAAACCGGCCAGTCGGAGATCATGATGGTCTCTTCATCCGTGATGGTGCAGTAGATCTCCTCCGTTACGAAGGGCATGTACGGATGCAGCAGCTTCAGTGCCGTGGTAAGCACGGTACGGAGTGTATAGAGGGCTGCCGCTTTGGTCTCATCCGCGTCGTTCCAAAGTCTGGGCTTCACCATTTCGATATACCAGTCGCAGAACTCTTCCCAGAGGAAGCTGTAGATCTTGTCGGCTGCGATACCCAGCTCGTACTTCTCCATATTCTCGGTAACATCCTTCACCAGGGTGTTGCACTTGCTGAGGATCCAGCGGTCCGGAAGGGTAAGATCTTCGGTCTTTACGCCGTCGATGGCTGCCGGGTCCGCCTTGTCGATATTCATCAGGATGAATCTGGAGGCGTTCCAGATCTTATTTGCAAAGTTACGGCTTGCAACCACGCGCTCCCAGTAGAAACGCATGTCGTTGCCCGGCGCATTTCCGGTGATCAGGGTGAAGCGGAGGGCATCCGCGCCGTACTGATCGATCACCTCCAGCGGATCAATACCGTTGCCGAGAGACTTGCTCATCTTCCGGCCCTTGTCATCCCGCACCAGACCGTGGAACAGTACCGTATGGAACGGCAGCTTTCCGGTCTGTTCGATGGATGAGAAGACCATACGGATGACCCAGAAGAAAATGATGTCATAACCGGTTACCAGCACATCCGTGGGGAAGAAGTACTTAAAGTCTTCCTTCTCCGTATCCGGCCAGCCTACCGTGGAGAAGGGCCAGAGCGCCGAGGAGAACCAGGTATCCAGGGTATCCGGATCCTGCTCCAGCTTCTCACAGCCGCATTTCGGGCACTTACAGGGTGCGCCGTCCACTGCAGGGTTCACAACGATCACCTCGCCGCAGTCCCGGCAGTACCATGCCGGGATCCGGTGTCCCCACCAGAGCTGACGGGAGATACACCAGTCACGGATATTCTCCAGCCAGTTGTAATATACTTTATTCATCCGCTCGGGGATCAGACGAAGCTCTCCTTTTTCCACGGCTTCCTTCGCCGGCTTCGCCATTTCCTCCATCTTCACGAACCACTGAGGCTTTACCAGGGGTTCTACAGTGGTTCCGCAGCGGTCATGGGTTCCTACCATATGGGTATGGGGCTCAACCTTCACCAGAAGGCCCAGCTCTGTCAGGTCCTTCACGATCTCCGCCCGCGCCTCGTAGCGGTCCATGCCGTCGTATTTGCTTCCCGGAAGCTTGATGGTCGCATCATCATTCATGATGTTGATCTCTTCCAGGTTATTTCTCTTACCTACCTCGAAGTCGTTAGGGTCATGGGAGGGAGTGATCTTCACGCAGCCGGTTCCGAACTCCTGATCCACGTAGCTGTCTGCAATGACAGGGATGGTACGTCCCGTAAGAGGCAGCTCCAGGGTCTTGCCCACAATATCCTTGTAACGCTCGTCGTCCGGATTTACGGCAACGGCGGTATCACCCAGCATGGTCTCCGGACGGGTGGTGGCGATCTCCACGAACCGTCCCGGCTCACCAACTACCGGATAGTTGATATGCCAGAAATGTCCTTCCTGCTCCTCATGCAGTACTTCCGCATCGGAGATGGAAGTCTTACATACCGGGCACCAGTTTACGATCCGGGAGCCCTTGTAGATCCAGCCCTTGTCATAGAGCTTCTTGAATACGGTACCTACCGCATTGTTATTGCCTTCGTCCATGGTGAAGCGTTCCCGCTCCCAGTCTGCGGAGGAGCCCATGCGCTTCAGCTGCTGTACGATGCGTCCGCCGTACTCCGCACGCCACTCCCAGGCACGCTTCAGGAAGCCTTCCCGGCCCAGGTCCGCTTTCTCGATCCCCTGCTCCCGGAGAGCATTGATGATCTTCACTTCAGTAGAAATGGCGGCGTGGTCCGTACCCGGCTGCCAGAGGGCATTATATCCCTGCATCCGCTTCATACGGATCAGGATATCCTGCATGGTATTGTCCAGCGCATGTCCCATATGCAGCTGGCCCGTGATATTCGGAGGGGGCATCACGATGGTGAAGGGCTTCTTGGAGCGGTCCACCTCTGCGTGGAAATAACCCGCGCTTTCCCATTTCTTATAAAGTCGTTCTTCGATGTCCTCCGGACTATACGTTTTTTCCAGTTCCTTAGCCATAGTTGTTTTGTCTATCCTCTCAATTCTCTATAGTGTTTCTTTTTCGATCCTTCGCTGCGCTCAGGATGACACGTCATTCCGGGGCGTCAGCCGGAGAATCGCTTATTATACGATCTGGTCGCGGAATTCATCCTTCAGCTGTGCCAGGATGATGTCCATCCGCTTGTCATAATCGGTCATATCCTTATGCATCTTATTGTAGATCGCCCGCTGGAGCATGGCGTAAATGGTCATCTCCCGGACATCGTCCTTGGAATCGCCGATCTCCATCATGATATCCTCGAAATACCGCTCCGAAAGTCCCATCTTATGCACCTCGCTGCGGAGGGTAGTGATGTCCTCCGTGGCCGACACCACGTAGAAGTATCCCCGGAGGGACTCCTCGTTGTTGTTCAGGTCATAGGCCTTCAGGAAGAACTTCTTCGCGTCATCCGTATCCAGATTGTTGGCCGCTGCCACCGCCCGGTTATGATACACATTTCCGAGGAATTCCCTGTCCTGGATCTCCTCTTCCCGCTCGATGATGCTGTCGTAAATGATGGACGCACGGATGAACCTGCGGTATCCCAGATACCCGTCCGCCTTCAGCTTCTCCCGCTGGAGCGGTGAGAGCTTCCGGTACTTCTGCCAGGCTGCCGCGTAGGTCTTCACCTCTTCCGGCGTATAATACTCGCCGGCATTCAGGATCTCCACCAGCAGGTCCTGGACAAATGTGGTCTTGTTGGCCAGTCCCACCAGCCGGTCCGCCAGAGCCGGCATGTCCAGCTCGTCCCGGATCCAGTTCCAGAGTTTGTCCGAAAGGGCCGTTTTCGAGATCAGCACCGTGTTGTTGTAGATATAGAAGCAGAGCTCTTCATAGGTGTAGATCTCCACCTTCGTATTCAGGAATGTGAAGGGAGTCTCGGCCTGTTTCGATGAGCATACGATTATTTTTCCCATACGATCGAAAACTCCTTTCGGTATATTTTATTTGTGGTGGGGAAGAGTTTGCCGAAGCCCAGATCCCGGATGATCACCGCACCGTCCGTGGGGTTCTCGAACTCCACCTCCAGTGACAGCTTCGTGGTCTTGTTGGGGCGCTTCGGGATCCCGTGCACCTTGACCACCTCTCTCTTCTCTTCCTCCGTGTGGCGGGCCTTGTAGACCAGCGTGATGGTATCCGTATCATCCAGGATCACGAAGATCTTTCCGTGGATGTTGTACCACTGCTTTCCGCCGCTGACGATGGGCACGAAGGTGTCCTTCTCGTCCTCTAAGGATATGCCCACGTCAAAGAGCACATTTTCCTTGGTCTCCACGAAGAACTGGTCATAGAAGGCCTTGTATTCGCCGCCCACCGCCCGGTAGCAGGCACCCTTCGTGTAGATATTCTGACCCACGAACACACGGCGCCCCTGACAGAGCACGTTCGTGGACTTCTTCATCCATTTGTTGGTAAATCCGACACCGGTCAGATAGACGGAAGATATATACGCCTTCTTCATCTCGTAGTCCGCGATCTTCGCGAAATCCACATCCATCTGATAGGTATCATTTCCGTAGCGGGACAGGGACATCTGGGAGGAATAATCCTCGTGGGTCACCGTCACCAGCTTCGGAGTCCGGTTCCTGGAAATGTCGATCCTGTAATAATTCAGTCCGTCCGCATTGTAATCATACAGCGCCACGGAATTGATCCAGAGGCCCTGCTCCTGGTTAAAGATATAGAAGAGACCGCTGTCCAGGTGGCTGGTGATCTCGATGGTATCCTCCGGCACCTCCATCACCTTGTACAGACCGGAAAGCAGTGAATAGATCCGGCCGCTGTACTCCGGCACGCTGATCACCAGCTTCCGGATGGTGGCGTCCTCGTAGCGGTACAGGAAGGAATCGATGTGCAGCTTCACCATTTTAATGAAGAGCTGGGGGTAGGTGTACTCCTCGCCCTCCACGGTGATCTTCTCCTGGCTGTCCAGGTTCTCGAAGATGCCGTCGATGATCATGCCTTCCTCGTTGAAGCGGGCTTCGGAAGCCTCACCTCCCACGTACCAGTGGCCCGTATCCGTGCTGTAGAACAGGATGTTGGGCATGAGGTAGGTCTCTTTATTATTCAATTGGCTGACGGATTCCGGCTCACGGGTGATGTCGTTGTAGTAGGACAGCTGCGTGAAGTCCGAACATAGATCCATTCCGATATAAAATGCGTCTGCCATGGTTCTTGCCTCTGATTATGTTTCGTTTGATTATCGGTGTCATCCTGAGCCCGCAGGACGAAGGATCCCGGCACCTGTTACTGCGAAGGAGTTCTCTCCAACACCGCGAAATACTCTATAGCAGCGTAAGATTCTCCTCGAAGAGGTGCACGGTATTGATGTACACATCCAGATCCTCAAGCAGCTCCCGGTCCTTCCGCATCTCCTGCTTCACCAGCATGCTGTTGATCATCTCGAAGCGGTTCAGATCCTGCTTGTTGTAGGACTTTTTCTTCAGCACCTCGCTCTCCACGATCTGTGCATTTCCGTCCGGGTCGTCCTCGATCTGGTAGACCAGACGCTCCCCGTGGAAGACCACAAACTCCATGACGAAGAGTCCGCTCACCACCTCTTCCATCCGGTGAACCTTCGTCATCTCCCGGGTCCGTGTGCCCGTTCCGGTGCTGTACCGGACGAATACCTGACGGCGGTTCTCCGTCTTGTACACAAGATAGGTCTTCAGGAAGACATCCTGCGGCAGGAACAGGAAGGAGGCAAAACTCTTGTAGAACGGCAGGATCTTGCCTGCATCCACAAACCGGAGTGCCGTGTCCGTGATCCATTTCTTCTGTTCATTTGTATAACGCTCCAGGCGGCTGAAATAAAGCAGCAGTGCCATGGAGGATATCTCGTCGTCGATATTTCCCTTCTGGATCTCGGCATACATGGCCTCGAAAATGTAGTTCGGCACCTGCATGTCCCTGATCAGATAGTTGTGCGCCGCCAGACGGAGGAACGCCTTCACCACAAGGCCCCTGCTGCGTCCGCCGTAATAGGTGGAGAACACGTCATAGATATACTCCATATGCTCTCCGGCGAACATCATCTGCGCCAGTGTGTTCTCTGCCAGAAGGCCCACATCATTTACCTTGTCCTTGGCCAGCTTGAAGAGCCCCGACAGTTCGTCCATGGAGCCGTTGAAGTTCATGGCCATGTAGGTCAGGATGTTGGCATTGACGGAGCCGGTCTTGTACAGGTTAAGACAGATGGACATCAGGTTCTCGTTCAGGAAGCCCTCGGAATCCTGCACGCCGTAGTCCGCCAGCCGGTACAGCTCCCGCACATCCAGCTCGTTGAACCCGTACAGCTTTACGGCCTCGAAGGCCTTGTCGAACAGGTTCATATCGATGAGATACGTGATGATGGTTCTTGCATTTGCGTGGGTCAGATATTCGATATCCAGCCGACGCAGATACTTCACCAGAACATCCGTATCCAGATTCTCATGGTAATACTCGATGATGTTCAGGCAGGCCTGCTGCTTGTAATCGTCGGAGATCTCCTCGCAGTTGATGATCTCTCTTGCAGCATTGACTTCCTTCGCATTCTTGTAGGTAAATTCACCGATGCTCTCATAGTTGAAGAGCAGCACGCGGTAATCCCGGGGACTGTATTCCCGGCAGATGGGCATATAGGCCTTCTCATCCACGATCCGCTCGAAATGATACGGAATAGAGCCTGCGTACCGGTTGCCGTCCTTATCCTCGAAAATGATGGTCGCATTGTCCGAAAGGATCTCCACGTATGCCTCGCCGTCCACCAGCGGTACGTGCTGTACCTTGGACAGCTCTCCGTGGGATACGATCACGGCCCGGACATTCTTGTTGTAGCAGACCAGCTTCCGCCGGAAGATGATATTGATCAGCTTGCCGGCAAAGAGGGAGCTTACGGACTCCGGCTCCAGGAACTCATCGTAGATCACGGTCAGGTCGTCATTTACCTTGCCCTTCATGATCATATTCTCCATGAAATCCTCCATGGTGGGGGCATATTCATGGTAGATCTTCATATGCTCGGACTTATTGAAGATGACATTTGCATAAAGGTATGCCAGTTCATCCTCCGTCAGTGTATTCTTATAGTTCAGATACATCAGGACCGAAGCAGGGATCAGCTCATAATGGGAGGTGTCCATGCTGCGGATATAGCACTCATTCAGACCGATGAACTTTAAGGACCGGAGCACCGCGGCCTTGTAGAAACGGTGGTACCGGACATCCAGCATATTCGCTGAGATCAGCATGGAGCAGATGGAACCGAGAACCTCCAGGTTCTCATTCTCCCGCTTCAGCAGGCGTTCCTCCTCTTCCCTTGCTATGGTCTCATCAAACTTGTCATCAAAGGACTGGCGGACCATCTGATCCAGCTTCTCGCCTTCAGGGTCGTAGTTCTCGCCCTCACTGGAAAGACGTAAGGGATCTCCCGGCGCATTGACCGAAAAGCCCTCGTCCTCTCCTTCCTTCTCCTCTTCCTTCTCTTCTCCGTCCTCATCAAAGCCGGTGAAGATAAAGTCATCGCCGGAGTAAAGACCATCTTCGGCCTCGCTCTCCAGACTGTCGCCCATGGCTGCGGAGACCGTGGTCTCCTCCTTCTTTTCCAACGACCGGAAGGTGTCGCCTTCGCCCGAACGGCGCTCCCGGAGCAGCCGCTGGCGCCGTAACTCGTCCTCATTTTTATCATAAATGGAACGCAGCACGTCAAAAATCTGCTTATTGAACTCCTTGTTCCGTCCCGCCAGCTTCACGAACTCGTTCAGCACATCGTCGGAGATGTAGTCGTGGCGCATGCCCCATTTGATGGTTGTGATCTCAAAGGGCGTAAGCCGCTTCAGCATCAGCGGATTCGCATTCAGGATATCGCAGAGTTCAAAGTAAATGATGGGGCTGTTCTCGCCCTCTTCATACATTTCCAGAAGTTCCCGGTAGAGTGCACCCTTATCCTCGTTATAGACAGGATCCACAAAAAGCAGCAGCCAGAAGTAGAACATCTTCGGCTCCTGCGTCCGGTAATTGCGGCGCAGCATATTCGCTGTCTTCTCGATGGTCTCCTCGTCCCGGAGCATCATGGCTTTCAGGTAACTGTAGTAGCACTTCTCCTGATTGGTCATAAGGCTTCGGTCCACGTCCGCCTCGATCCGGAGGAACTCCTGCTCCACCCGGGCATAGTCTCCGTTCAGGATGTTCATATGCATGACGGCCAGCCGGTACATATCCTCTTCCGGCTCCATTTCCATCAGCACCCGCAGGGCCTCGATGGTATCTCCCACATACTCCTCCAGCCCGATCCGGTCCATACGGAAATCCAGATAGGCCTGGGTCAGGTTGATCCTGCACTGCTTATATTGCTGTTCCTTCAGGCGGTTCTCCTGGTTCACGCGGCGCTGCTGCGGCCGTGCCAGGTGGATATCAATCTCGATCTTCTGATAGATATTCTCCAGGAAGAGCTTGCCGCTGTTCTCGCCGTCCGGCACATGCTCCGGAGAGATATACACCTGCAGCTCGCAGGTATTTGCCATGAAATCCGCAGAGGTGATCACCTTCTTCGCCGGAATGATGAACTCCGCATTGCTCCGGATCTCCGACCGGGTGTAGCCCCAGGTGTTCTTGGTGAGCTTTATGGTCACGCTCTCCATTTCCGCCGGCATGACAAGCTCCAGCTTCGCCTTGTCGGTGGACAGGGTAACGGTCCGCTTCTTATGTACCAGCACCAGGAACTCCTCCATGGCCTGTTCCACAGAACGGCTGTCCAGAAGACTCTCATAGATCTGCTTTAAATGCGGCTCCCGGTTGATAAAGGTGCGGCGAAAATCGTCGCTCATGAAGAGACGGGTGGCCTCGGCCCAGTTCCGCTCCGCCAGTGCCGCGAATTTGAAAAGGTCGTCGATCCGTTCGCTGCCGCTGGTCACACAGGGTGGCACGATACTGATATCGTAAGGCAGACGGAATTCACCCCCGTCCGTGATCACGTTGATATGTCCCCGGAAGTTCTGACCTGCCTCCAGACAGGTGGCATCGAAGGAATAACGGACCTCGAAACGGCGGCTGATAAAGCTGTGGTTCTCGAACCGCAGCAGATAACGGCTGTCATACACCATTCCCTTGATCGGGAAACGGTTCCGGCTCTCTACCGTGAACGCTCCTTCATACACGGTACCGGCCTCTATATTCAGTTTGAAGTTCTGTTTTGAGATTTGTACATCCGGGCGGTCGATCCGGAATTCACCCTTGGCGTACTGTTCAACAATTGCCTTCATACTGCCCTCATTAAGAAATAAAACTTGCGCATCCTGCTCCATCTGTTGTAGAATAGAGTAAGCGTGTACAGACCAACTCATTATAGCAGATTTGGTATCGTTTTGAAAGTAGAAATATGGTTCACGCCACATGGAGGTTTCTGAAATGAATTCCAACCAGTTACGGATCGATCAGTATGAAACCGTACTCTACGATGCGAACCTGAATCCCCTGGGAATTCCGGCTTCCGTCAAGCAATCCATCGCGAACAACATCGGTTCAATCATCAAATATCCCGACGTTTATTATGCAAATCTGAAGATTGCGATCTCCGATTATGCAGGGACTTCCCTGGAACGGATCATCATGGGAAACGGGTCTCCGGACCTGCTCCGTCTCTTTGCTGCGCTTCTGACGCCGAAGAAGGCCATGATCCTTGTCCCCAGCAGTACGGAATACGAGAAGGTGATGACAGCCTACGGTTGTGAGATCGTGGATTATGTTCTGGATGAAGAGCTGGAATACGAGCTGGATGTCATGGATCTTATATCCAAACTGGACTCCTCTCTGGATCTTCTGATCCTCGGGAACCCCAACAATCCCACCTCCAAGCGGATCCGCCGTGAGGATGTGGAAGCCATCCTGGAAGCCTGCAAGGCACTGGATATCTTCCTTCTGGTGGATGAGATGTATGTGGAATTCCTGGATGATTACGAGGAAGTGACCTCCGTTCCGCTGACCGACAAATACTCCAATCTGGCGGTTCTCCGGAGCGTATCCAAGTTCTTCGCGGTTCCGGGCCTTCGTTTCGCATACGCGGTCATGAACAATGAGGAGCTGTCCCAGATCATCGATCTTACGACCACCAAGAATAATATTGCCACACTGTCCGCCATCGCCGGCGTTGACATGTTCAAAGACCGGAAGTACTTCGAAGAGTCCCGCTCCGTGATCCACACCGAGCGCAGCCTGGTCTACCTGGCCATGAAGCCCTGCCGGACCATCCAACTCTTCAAGCCCGAGGCAAACTTCATGCTGATGAAGCTTCTGAAGGATGATCTTACCTCCTCCCAGGTAGCGGAGCACTGCTCCCTCCGGGGTATCATGCTCCGGCGCTGCGATGACATCCGCGGCCTCAGTAACAAATACCTCCGGTTCTGTTTCATGAACCCGAAGCAGAATGACCTGATGGTAAATACCATACTGGAGATCGTCTGATGATAAACTGAACGAAGAGATATACGTACAAAATGAAAAACGGCAGCCTGCGCTGCCGTTTTTCGTTATATCCTACCAGTTTGTGTAGATATCGATGGTTCCGTAAGAGCATCCCGTATCATAAACCTTTGCAGGTCCGAGGGTGGTCATCAGTGTGCTGTAGATCTTCATGTATCTTGTGTTAGCTGCCACACAGATATAACCTTCTGCGTCACGGATCGTTCCGTCTTTTGCAATGTGCTTTCCGGGGATGGTAACTGCGGTTACCGTCTGGCCGGGCTCATTCAGGGAGTACCATGTCTCCTTGTGTCCTTCGTAGTAAACCACACCTTTGGATCTGGTGAGGTATCCGTCCGGTCTTGCATAGGGATCGGAGTAAAGAAGCCATACACCTTCGTATGCACTTCCGGTTGCATCATCCACGCTTTCGATCTCCGAAGGATCCATATAAACGCCGGATGCGTCAAATACATATTCCTGGCCGTCGATCGTGATGCTTCCGATCACCATCTCGCCTTCCTCATCGAAATAATACCAGCAGCCGTTGTACTTCTTCCAGCCTGTCAGCATGGTTCCGTTTCCACGGAAGTAATACCACTTGCCTGAGTACTTCTTCCAGCCGGTCTGCATGGTTCCGTTTCCGCGGAAGTAATACCAGTTATCGTCACTCTGCAGCCATCCGGTCTTCATGGCACCGTTGGAATTCAGGTAATATGTCTTTCCTTCGAAATCCATCCATCCGGTCTGCATGATACCGTCTTCATCGAAGAAGTACCAACGCTTTCCTACCTGGCTCCAGCCTGTCTGAATGTCACCTTCTTCATTGTAGTAGTACCAGTTGTTGTCCTGCTTCTTCCAAACGCAGCTCTGGGTACTTGTCTCCGCTGCTTCCGAGCTGATCGGCAGCATAAAGAGGATAGCCGCTGTAAGCAGGAGCGACATTACTGTATGTAACCACTTCTTTCTCATCATGACGATCTCCGTTTCGATCTGTAATGCGTATGTTACATTCCTGCAACATTTTCAAATAGTTTACGCAACATTTCTACTTCAAACACGCTGATTATACACTTTTTGAAACAAAAATGCAACAATTAATTACATTTTTGTAACATTATGGCAACCAGGAATTTAATTTTTTCCAATTTTGCCCATCAAAGGGCCTTTTTTTACCTAAATAAAGGGGACCGGTCTGTTCTGACCCGTCCCCGAATATCACTTTCTTCATTAATATATGGAATTATTTTTTAATAGAAATGATGTCCGCAGGCATCTGTGAAGATGTAGGAGTGTCCGCAGAAGTTTTCCCTGAAGGACATGCTGTGGAAGAACAGCGCTCCCTGTGCCGTATCTCCGTTCTGGATCACGTAGTTCACCGCATCGATGGTGCTCTGAGCGATATCCTCACGGCGATATGCGAACTGGTACGGTGCCGTAACAACCGCAGCCGGGCTCTTTCCGAAGGATCCGTTCTGCACCCGGTTCATGATCACGGATGCAACATGTGTCTTGCTTTCGAAATCGCAGTCTCTGGTCTCCGTCTCCACGCAGCGCTGCATGTAGAGAAGATCCTGCTCCGTAAATGTCGTATAGGTCCATGCGGAACCTGTGGCCTGTACTTCCGCCGGCTGTTCCGTCTGCTCCGGTTCTTCTGCCGTCTCCGCCGGATCGATATAAACGCCAGAAGCATCAAATACATACTCCTGACCGTCGATGGTGATGCTTCCTACCACCATTTCACCGTCTTCATTGAAATAATACCAGTTTCCGCCGTATTTCTTCCATCCGGTGTACATGGTACCTGATGTGCAGAAGAAATACCATTTGCCGGAATACTTTTTCCAGCCTTTGAACATGGTCCCCGAGGAACGGAAGAAATACCATTCTCCCGCATACTTCTTCCATCCGGTCTTCATACTTCCGTTACTGTTGAAGAAGTACCAGTTTCCATCGTCCTCCAGCCAACCGGTCTTCATCAGGCCGTTGTTTCTCAGAAAATACCATTTCCCGCCGTCCTGCAGCCATCCGGTCTGCATGATACCGTCTTCATCGAAGAAATACCACTTCTTGTCGAAGTTTTTCCAACCGGTCTGGATCGCGCCTTCCTCGTTGTAATAAAACCAGTTTTCATCCTGCTTTTTCCACGCATTGGTAAGAACCGTTTCCACCGCCGCCACGGCTTCTTCCGATTCCGTAGCTTCCGTCGATTCCGCAGTGTCCTCCGAATCGGAATCCGCCGATGTATCTTCGGTCTCTTCCGCTTCCGAATCCTCTGCCGCTCCGACAGACGCTTCCGCTTCCACCGCTTCCGCACCGGTTTCTCCGGCTTCCGCAGCTTCCGCGTTAAATGGTGTTACGCACAGAACTCCCAGTGTCGCCAACAACAAGATATTGTGTTTCCAACCCCATTTTTTCATCTCAGGCACCCCACATTTTGTAACATGATTTATCATATTTCGTAACATTTGTCATAGAATTGTAACATTTAAAGTAAGGTCATTATACAATGACCTGAAGGAAATTGCAACAATTAATTTACATAAATTTACAATTATGTAAAACATTTTTGCTTACGGGGCAAAATCGCCATAAGAAAACGGAGCGGACCGCTCCACTCCGTTTTCCACGTCGACAGAGATTCTGTTACGATTTCTTTACGCTTCCACCTTCGGAAGTTTTGCGATGGATGCAGCGATATCTTCATCCGTCGGGATGTAGTCGCTCATCTCGCCGTCATTATACTTCTGGTAAGCCACCAGATCGAAGTAACCGGTTCCGGTGAGACCGAAGACGATGGTCTTCTCCTCTCCCGTCTCGGCACATTTCTTAGCCTCATCCAACGCAACGCGGATCGCATGGGAGCTTTCCGGTGCGGGCAGGATACCTTCGGTCCTTGCAAAGAACTCAGCCGCCTCAAAGACGCTGGTCTGCTCAACGCTGGTTGCCTCCATGTATCCGTCATGATACAGCTGGGACAGTGTGCTGCTCATGCCGTGGAAGCGAAGGCCTCCTGCATGGTTTGCAGACGGGATAAAGCTGGAGCCCAGGGTGTACATCTTTGCCAGCGGGCAGATCATACCCGTGTCACAGAAGTCGTATGCATAGGTTCCTCTGGTAAAGCTGGGGCAGGATGCCGGCTCTACTGCGATGATCCTGTAGTCTGCTTCTCCGCGAAGCTTCTCGCCCATAAAAGGAGCGATGAGTCCGCCCAGGTTGGATCCGCCGCCTGCGCAGCCGATGATGATGTCCGGCTTGATATTGTACTTATCCAAAGCGATCTTGGTCTCAAGACCGATCACGGACTGGTGCAACAGTACCTGATTCAGCACGCTTCCCAGTACATACCGGTAACCCGGATTCTTGGTTGCAACTTCAACTGCCTCGGAGATGGCGCAGCCAAGGCTTCCCGTAGTTCCGGGGAACTCAGCCAGGATCTTCCGTCCCACCTCGGTGGTATCTGACGGTGACGGAACGACCGAT
>JAFRWY010000067.1 GCA_017437905.1 Eubacterium sp. | reverse complement strand
TCGCTTCGTTCAGGATGACAGTTTCCCGTCAGCATGCTCCCCTGCTTCGTTCGGGATGACAGTGCCTGTCAGCATGCTCCCCTGCCTCGTTCGGGATGACAATTGCCTGTCATTCTGACGGGCAGAGCGAGGAAGGATCTCCTCACTCGGTCTGACCGCCCAGCAGGGTATTCTCGGAAGAATTCAGGATATCCATGAATTCCTCACCCGTAATAGTCTCATTTTCATACAAATGCTTCGCGATCTCGTGCAGCTTCTGCACATTCTGCTGCAGGATCTCCTTCGCCCTTGCATGCTGGGCCTTCACGATCTCCACCACCATATGGTCGATCTTCGTCTGGGTCTCCGGTGCACAAGCCAGGGACGTGTCCCCACCCAGATACTGGTTCGTTACCACTTCCATGGCTACCATGTCAAATTCATCCGTCATACCGAACCGGGTCACCATGGACCGGGCCAGCTTCGTGGCCTGTTCGATATCATTTGAAGCACCCGTTGTGATCTCATTGAAGATCAGCTCCTCTGCCGCACGTCCGCCGGACAGGGTTGCGATCTTGTTCAGGATCTCCGTCTTCGTCATCAGGTTTCTCTCATCCTCATCCACCTGCATGGTATAACCGAGAGCCCCGGAAGTCCGGGGGATGATGGTGATCTTCGTCACCGGCGCAGACTGGGTCTGCATGGCTGCCACCAGTGCATGACCGACTTCATGATAGCTGACTACCAGCTTCTCTTTATTCGTAAGGATCTTGTTCTTCTTCTGATAACCGGCGATGACGACTTCCACGGATTCCATCAGGTCATCCTGCTGAACCACCTTCCGTCCCTCACGGACAGCCTTCAGGGCGCCTTCATTTACAATATTGGCCAGCTGTGCACCGGATGCACCGGAAGCAGTCTTTGCAATGGTCTCGAAATCCACATTTTCGGAGATCCGGATCTTCTTCGCATGAACCTTCAGGATGTCGATACGTCCCTTCAGATCCGGCAGTTCTACCGGGATCCGGCGATCGAAACGACCCGGACGGAGAAGTGCGGGGTCCAGGGATTCGGGACGGTTTGTGGCCGCAAGGATGACCACGCCCGTGTTCCCTTCGAAGCCGTCCATCTCGGACAGCAGCTGGTTCAGTGTCTGCTCACGCTCATCATTTGTGGAAAGACTCGCATCACGCTTCTTTCCGATGGCATCGATCTCATCGATAAATATGATACAGGGAGCCTTCTCCTTCGCCTGCTTGAACAGATCCCGGACCTTGGCAGCACCCATACCTACGAACATCTGGACGAATTCGGAGCCGGAAATGGAGAAGAACGGCACATCCGCCTCTCCTGCCACCGCTTTGGCCAGCATGGTCTTACCGGTACCCGGAGGGCCCACCAGCAGGGCGCCCTTCGGAAGGGTCGCCCCGATCTCGGTGTATTTCTCGGGATTATGAAGGTATCCGACGATCTCGGACAGAAGATCCTTCGCTTCCTCCTCGCCTGCCACATCCTTGAAACGAACGTCATTCTTGGATTTCACATAGATCCTGCCGGTGCCCTTGCCACGGCCTCCGCTCATGGAGAAGGACATCATGTCCGGATCATCTCCCAGCTTCTTCGTGATCCGGCGGGTTATGATCCGCCATACGATCACCAGAAGAAGGATCTGGATTCCAAAGGTTATGCCGTAGTAAAGCAGCGGATTCATCTGCTCCACGATCTCCGCTCCGAAGGTCGCGCCCGATGCATACAGGCGCTCGTAGAGATCCGCATCCTCCATAATACCGGTCTTGTATGCGGTTCCGTCCGCATCAGTGAAAATGATCTGCGAGGTGGTGATCGACGCTTCCTTGATCTTCTTCTCATCGATCATTTTCATGAAGACATTATAGCCCACCTCTGTCACCGGTTTCTTCATGAAGTTCTGGTAGACCATGACGTTCATGATCCCGAACACAACCAGAAAGATCAGGACAAAAGGTATGGTTTTCTTTTTATCCGGACGCATTTCGCCCATATACGGTTCCTCCTGTTACATAGGATTAGCACTCTCACCTTCGAAGTGCTAATCGCAAGTTTAGCATACACATAGAAGTCTGACAAGGTTTGGAGGGAATTATCAATTATAATTCACATGACGCCTTCCTGTTCGATCAAAGCATCGGCGCGATCACACGAAGGACAGAATCCAGCACATATCCCGGCAAACTCTTTTTGGTATCCTCCATCGTCACCTCATGACACTGCGGGAAGGTGGATTTGAAATCCCGGTACAGCACGCTGGCTGTATGAGCATCCGAGAAATAAACCGCGTCTTCAAAATGAAGGAAGAGGCTGCGGTAATCCAGGTTGATGGTTCCCACGATACCCTTCTCATTGTCACAGAGCATGCACTTGGAATGCAAGAATCCCGGTGTGTAGGTATAGATCCGGACACCGTTCTTCATAAGATGCCGGAAGGAGGACTTGGTCAGCCGGTAGACCATCTTCTTATCCGGCACTCCCGGAACCACGATCCGCACATCCACGCCGCGCTTTGCGGCAATGCAGAACGCACTGGTCAGCTGATCGCTCATGATCAGATAAGGCGTGAACATATAAAGCCGCTTCTTCGACTGGTTGATCAGATCCATATAGACATGCTCCGCCAGGGGAATATCATCAAAAGGTTCATCCCCGAAGGGCTGGACAAAGGAATCCGAAGCGATCGGGTCATGGTACCGGTGCGGCATGTAGTCCTTCAGCTCGTTGATCATGCCCATGAATACTTCCTTCTCGGTTTCATCCATTTCCGCCAGTTTCTCTTCCGTCCGTCCGGTCTGCCGGTTATGCTCCGTTTTCCGATCCAGCCGGCGCAGGAGACGGGATCGCTTCACATTTCTCTTATACGCTTCGATATCCACGGCTTCCCACATTTCCAGGAACATCAGCGTCATGTTCCAGACGCCGTCGCCCTCCAGACAGATGCCCGCGTCCTTCCATCGTCCGTAGGGACAGTTAATGTTGACATAGCGGTCCGACAGGTTCATTCCTCCGGTAAAACCGATATATCCGTCCACGATCAGCATCTTCCGATGATCCCGGTTGTTCATAAACACGGAGAAAATGGGCACCATCCGGTTATATTTCAGGCATTTGAAATTCGGACTGATCTTGTTCAGCTCCTTATGATAGTTCCGGGGGAGATACTGTGCGCAGCCGAAATCATCGTACAGGAGGCAGACCTCCACCCCGCTCTCGGCCTTCTCGATCAGCAGGTTCAGCATCGGCTCCCAGACATCGCCCACTTCGATGGTAAAATATTCCATGAAGATGAAATGCTCCGCCTGGCGGATCGCCTTCATCATTCCCGCCAGCAGTGTCTCGCCGCTGTTATAATAGGTAAGCTTCGTATTCCGGTGTACCGGGAAGAACTGTTCATTGAATATGTACTCAGAGGTCCCGGCTCCCCGCACATCCTTTTGGATAAAATCATCCTGTGTCCGCCGGTCCTGGAAATATGACAGATGGTATTTCACATCTGCAGCGTCCAGCCGGCGCTTGAAACCCCGTCCCGGCTTTTTGTTGCCGAAGAGGTAATAGAAGGGCGCACCGAAAATGGGGAACAACAGTACCACGATGATCCAGATCAGCTTATACTCCGTCTGCTCATCCCTGTCATTCAGAATGATGATCACGAAGATCACCGACAGTACCCGCATGATGTTTGTCAGAACCGGCAGGTAGTCCACAATGTTGAAAATCCCTATTGCGATCCAGCTCACCTGGAGTGCGATAAGGAGTCCCGCCGGGAGTGCCCTGCCGAACAGAAGGTTCTTATATCGTTTCATGGGGATACGTTTCTTTTCGTTCATGTTGCTTCATTCACCTGATACTGATGTTGCGATTCCGGTTCTTTAATCATTCATTATGCTGTCTACGGACTCAATGCATGCACTCCGGAAGCCGCAGGCCTCCAGGGCCGCAACCCCGCGGATTGTGGTTCCGCCGGGGGAGCATACCTGATCCTTCAGTACCCCCGGATGCTCTCCGGTTGCGATCTGCAGCCCCGAGGAGCCGTGAACCATACCGCTCACCAGACGATATGCGGTGGCACGCGGGATTCCGTACTTTACGGCTGCATCCGCATAGGCCTCGATAAAAAGGTCAACAAATGCAGGTCCGCATCCCGTGATGCTCATACCGATCTTCATCAGATGCGGCGGAAGAACCTCTACCGCACCCACCGCCGAAAGCAGGTCCTTTGCGTAGGCATTGTCCTCCTCCGTCATGGTATGGCACTCTTCAAACAGAGTTACACCGTCCTGAATACGCGCCGGCGTGTTCGGCATGATGCACTGTACATGCAGCTCCACTCCCGCCTCACGGAACTTTGCCAGCGAGAAGCCCGCCGCGATGCAGATCACAGGCATATCCGGTGCATTTGCAGCGATGATCTTCGCATTTTCCAGCACCTGACCCGGCTTGCAGGCGATCAGGATCATGTCCACCTTGCCCAGCATTTCCTCCAGACTGCTGCATACACCGATGCCCAGTTCCTCATGTTTTGCCGCAAGCTCCGCAGGAACGGGTGTATATGCATATGCCATATCCGGGGTCAGCTTCCCTGCTGCAACAAAACCTGAGAAAAGAGCCGTGCCCATATTTCCGATGCCGATAAAACCGATGCGTTTCATTTTGTATTTCCTCCTGAATCAATATATTTATCAAATTTGAACGGATCCGCCGATCCGCGATCCTCAATATCTTATTCGATCTTCTCAAAGTCGATCGCGCCGTGCTTGCAGGTCGGGCAGATAAAGTCATCCGGCAGAACCTCGCCTTCATAAATGTATCCGCAGATCTTGCACCGCCAGCCCTTCACTTCGGTCTTCTGCGGCTTCGGCTTGATATTGGTCTGATAGTAGCTGTATGTTGTGGAAGGGTCCTGATTCAGCACGCCGCCGTCCGTCACGTCCGCGATGAACATGGTATGCGTTCCGAGGTCCACCTCCTGAACCACCTTGCCTGCGATAAACGCATTGATCCCCTTTGTGATCACGAAGAGACCGTTGTTTGCGCGCACCGCATCCGTATAACCCTCAAACTTGTCCACATCACGTCCGCTCCGGAAGCCGAAATGCTGAAAGAGTTCAAAGCCTGCCTTCTCGGAAATGATGGAGATATTGAATTCTCCGGTTTCATGAATGATATCATGTGTATAATTCGCCTTGTTCACGCAGATGGAGATCCGGTTCGGCGTGGTGGTCACCTGGATCGCCGTGTTGATGATGCAGCCGTTATCCTTTCCGTCTGCGGTCTTTGCCGTCAGGACATACAGTCCGTAACCCAGTTTGTACATTGCTTCTTTGTTCATAGTGATACCCCCTTGTCATATCCGGCGAAGGGAGGGCCCTCCGCTCTTTTTCTTAAGATCCTTCGGTGTAAACGCCTCAGGATGACAACACCTTCCGTTACTCATCCACCCGGCATATGTGCACCGGATGATAACTCCTTCCGTTACTCATCCATCCGCAAATGTTCCCCGGATGGCTGTTCCAAACCACTCCCTACCGAAGAATATGCTTCATCTCCCTCACCGCCGTTTTCATCCGGTGGTGGAACTGTTCGAAGAAATCCTCCGGATCGTATTCCGTCACGTAAAAGAGCTCCAGCAAAAACAGCATAAAATTCCGGATCTGGTGCGGATCCTTTGCCTCATTGCATTTCCGCCGCGCCAGTCCCAGGAAATTATGCCATTTCCGGACAAAGGCCGTATGCTCCTCGATGGGTTCGATATCGATCCATTTTTGAACTTTAACCTTGCTCCGGTTCTGTTTCGTGCATTCATTCACCTGAAGAAAATACTTAAAATCTCCGTTTTCGTAGTACCGTCCCAGGGGAAACAGCCTGCAGATCGATGGACGGTACGGATGGATGCTGCAACGCCCGGCTTCGTCCAGGAAGCCGCAGCCATGCTCCATATTCATATGCGGCAGGATCAGTCCGTCCAGCATCGACAGCCGGAGCTCCTTCTCCACCATGTCCGAAAATGTCCTTCCTGTCCCCTTACAGAGCATCCAGACATCGTACGGATCCAGCGTGATCGACGTTCCCATATCGCTTTTACAGCATTTACTGCAGCCTGCGCAGCCGGCACAGTCCGCCCGCACCATATCATTCAGTTCATACAGACGCCCGTCGGAGATTTCCGAAAGCGTTCCCTCCCGAAGCATAGATCCGTTCCTTTCAACCGTTCTTCCTCCGACCCTGCGGAGGACATACAAAGCAGGAGAAGTCCGGTCTTCTCCTCACAATAGTTTACTGTAAAACGCTCGGAAAGTAAACGAAAGAAATGAACTTTTTCGAAAAGCATTGCTATTTCCCGCTTTTTATGTTAATTTAAAAATGTTATAGTGATCCTGACACCTGAATCACATAACCGGTCCGATGTTTGGGAAGGACCGTGCCATACAAAATATTAGAAAGGATGGATGAATATGGCAGATTATTTTGATCCTAATAACAACGGATCCTACAACCCGCCGAGTTCGCAGTATCAGTCGAATCCCCAGGGCTATGATCCACAGCAGCAGATGTATCAGCAGCAAATGTATCAGCAGTCAATGAACCGCGGTGCTTTCAACGTAAACCAGCCGCAGTACGCACCCGGTCAGGCTTATGGCGGTGCAGTGGCAGCGGACGTGAACGACGTTCTTACAAAGTCCTTCCTGTTCATGTTCCTGGCTCTGCTGGTAACGGGAATCACTTCCCTGGCGGTTGCACAGAGCAGCTTCTGGATAAGCGTTAAGACCAGTCCTGCTATGCTGATCGTCTTTGCGGTGCTTGAGATTGCCTGCGTGATTGGTGCCGGCTTCGCCATGAAGAGCAACAACCTGGTTCTTTCAGCTGTTCTCTTCGGTGCATACTCGATCCTGAACGGTGTGACCCTGTCCATCATTTTCCTTGCATATGAGCTTGGATCGATCGTACAGGTATTCTTCATCGCAGCAGCGATCTTTGGTGCCATGGCAGTGATCGGAGCAACCACGAAGAAAGATCTCTCCAACCTGGGTATGATCTGCATCATCGGACTCTTCGGAATCATCATTGCATCGATCGTAAACTTCTTCCTGAAGTCTCCGGGTATGGACTATGTGATCAGCATCATCGGTGTTGTGATCTTCACAGGTCTTACCGCATATGATGTTCAGAAGATCAAGAAGCTGGCTGCAACAAATGTAGGCTACCACCCGATGGTTCTCGGCCTCTACGGTGCTATGGAACTGTACCTTGACTTCATCAACCTGTTCCTGTACCTGCTGAGAATCCTTGGAAAAGCCAAGAACTGACGAAACCAGGGTACGATTCACAGACAGACACATAAAAATGATCGGCATGTGCTTGCACAATGCCGATCATTTTTCTATGTGTCGCAGTCCTGCGAAGCAGGACCCGCCCCGATCATCGCGGACATAAGCACCGCAAGGTGCGACGGACGTGCGTAGCACGGACGGTCCGCGATCGACGGGGCGGTCTGTGAATCGTACCCTTCCATACAGGGATCGCCCGATCATCGCGGACATAAGCACCGCAAGGTGCGACGGACGTGCGTAGCACGGACGGTCCGCGATCGACGGGCTATACTCCTGCCTTCATTTCGGTCTTCATCTCATACATCCGCTGATCCGCGGTCCGGATCTCCTCCTCTATATCCGTTCCAGGAACAAACTCCGAATACCCATAGGCGAACTGCAGCGGAATCTCATATCCGAATTCACTGTTGAACTTCTCCACTCCGGCCTTCATGGCCTGTACACTTTCTTCAAGGATCGGATCTGCATTTGTATAATCCGTCATGATGAAGAACTCATCACCGCCGATCCGGAAGCACTGCTCTCCGTGGGAGAACGCCTCCCGCATACATTCGGCGATCTTAACGATATACGTATCGCCCTGATCGTGACCCATTTTATCATTGACCCCTTTCAGGTCATTGAGATCCACCATGATCAGGGTGCGGTTCTTCTCTTCCTTCGCAGCGGCTGCGATCTCCCGGTTAAATGCCATCCGGTTCAGCAGTCCCGTGAGGCCGTCCCGGTAAGCCATCTCCTCCATAATTTCCGCATACTGTCCACGCCGGCTCAACTCCGAGATCATGATGATCTCATAGACACCGCACATGAAAATGAAGAAGAACAGACCGTATTTATAATACGATGCCCGGTTGTAGGCATGGGAATCCAGGATGTAACGCACGATGTCCACAACACCCATAATCAGGGAAAAGATCAGGGACAGGAAGAAGACAAGCTTCAGTTTTCTCCGGATCGTACCCTTCATGATCCCCCGGACCACAACGGTCACAACGGCCACCACCGTAAGTCCCAGCAACACATGTGTAAAAGAAAGCAGCTGATGGTAATCCAGTCCGCCGCACGCGGTTGAAATGACCGATCCGATGATCTTCACCGCCGTAAGGACCCCGAAGATCAAAACCAGTTTCGACTTCCGCTCTCCCGCCACAGCCGTTGCAAACATGATTCCCGGAAGCGGCAGCAGATCAAGAGCGATATAGTCCATAAAATGCACCGGAATCGGAGATCCCGTTACCACCGGAAGGATCGAAGTCTCACTGATAACCCAGACCGCGGCAACCATGGCAAAGGTTCCCACACTGATGATCTCGAATCGGTTCTCGCCGAAATACCTCCCGATCACACCGATGATAAAAAGGACAACGCCGAAGCCGAATACGATAAGACAGAGCAGGAAATCTCCGGTCGACCCCTGGAACGACTGGATCAGGAACTGACTTCCGTGATCCAGGACCATTCCACGGATAAAGCCGGGATTGTCCGGATAGATATTATCCATTATGATCGTCAGAGTTGAATCCTCATACATGACCGGAAGATTCACGGTATGCGGAAAGACTCCATAGGTTTTTCCGAAGATCGCCGGTGGTTTCGGATGGAAATCATAGAGAGCATCGCCGTCCATATACACGGTAAAGTATATATTTTTACTGAAGAAGCACAGCATGAGGTCATCCACCACTTCATCATCAATCTTCTTCATGATCGTAATCCGTTCTCCGTGTCTCAGATTGTTAAGATCCACCGGAGAACCGTCCTCATAGCTCCATGCCTTGGAATAATCGGTTGCGGGTTCCGCATCCATGATACTGTTATGATGCCGGACCGCTTCAAAGATCAGGAAAAAAAGCACCAAAACAATAGCCGCCGCAAAGAAGAAGCGGATGTCCGACAATATTCTGTTCATCTTTCCCGATTCCCTCATACGCCCCCCGTGAAGTGTATGTCCCCTGTGATACGTGTCCCCTAAAATATTACACGTAAAATTATTATAATACTTTTTTTCTTCATCTGCAATTGTGTCAGTCGAAAAATATAGAAGGAAAATGAAAACGGCCACCGGAGACGATCCGATGGCCGATCATAATACTTTATGGAATAAAGCTGAAAATGCTTCTTAATGATGGAACAGACGGATGCCCGTAAAGCACATGGCGATTCCGTACTTGTTGCAGGTTTCGATCACATTGTCATCGCGGATGGATCCGCCCGGCTGTGCGATATAACGGACACCGCTTCTGTTTGCACGCTCCACGTTATCTCCGAAGGGGAAGAACGCATCCGATCCGAGAGCCACGTCCGTATTCTTCTTCAGCCATTCCTTCCGCTCCTCACGTGTAAAGACGGCCGGCTGCTCGGTGAAATACTTCTGCCACTCGCCCTCACCGATCACATCCTCATAATCATCGCTGATGTAAACGTCGATGGTATTGTCCCGGTCCGCACGACGGATATCTGCTTTGAAGGGCAGGTTCAGTACCTGGGGAGACTGACGCAGGAACCATTTGTCCGCCTTATCTCCTGCCAGTCTGGTGCAGTGGATCCGGGACTGCTGTCCTGCTCCGATACCGATGGCAGCACCGCCCTTAACATAGCATACGGAGTTGGACTGGGTATACTTCAGGGTGATCATGGCGATGGCCAGATCGATCTTCGCCTGCTCCGGGAATTCCTTCGCATCCGTAACCACGTTGCTGAAGAGCTCATCATCGATCTTCAGTTCATTTCTTCCCTGCTCAAATGTAACGCCGTACACATCCTTGGTCTCGATGGGTGCCGGAACGTACTCCGGATCGATCTGAATCACGCAGTAATTGCCGTTTTTCTTCTGCTTCAGAAGCTCCATAGCCTCATCCGTATAGCCGGGGGCTACCACACCGTCACTTACCTCACGCTTGATGAGACGTGCGGTATCCTTGTCACAGACATCGGAAAGTGCGATAAAATCGCCGAAGGAGGACATACGGTCTGCGCCGCGGGCACGTGCGTATGCGGATGCCAGGGGAGACAGTTCTCCCAGATCTTCCACCCAGTAAATCTTCTTCTCGATCTCAGTCAGCGGAAGTCCTACCGCTGCACCGGCCGGAGATACATGCTTGAAGCTGGTGGCTGCCGGAAGACCGGTTGCCTTCTTCAGCTCCTTCACCAGCTGCCAGCCGTTCAGTGCATCCAGCAGGTTGATATATCCGGGGCGTCCGTTCACTACCGTGATGGGAAGGTCGCTTCCGTCCTTCATGAATACACGGGAAGGCTTCTGATTCGGGTTACAGCCGTATTTTAATTCGAATTCGTTCATTTCATTCCTCTCTTTCCTTCTTGTCATTCTGCGGCCGCAGGCCGAAGAATCTCTTCTCACACTATGTATTTACTGATTCTTGTTGACAATACGTGTCTCAACCGCTCCGCTCTCCACATCCACGAACCGAGTAAACAGGGATACCTTGTTGTCCGGATCGATAGCGTTCCAAACCATTTCCGTGAAGGTATCGATATCCGCCTCCGGAATCTCCACCGGTGCGGGCTCGCCTTCGTAGCTGGGAAGCGGATTACCGTCTCCCATATAGGTATGGATGAAATGTCCTTCTCCCGCCTTCGGATTGTCATAGCTGAAGGTATAGCGGTTGCACTGGGAGGGATCCCCGTTATTGGACTTGAGGATGGACATATCGTAGCTGTAGCCGGAAGCCGCTCCCGTGTCCGAAACCCCTGCTGCGGCCTTTCCGAACTTCATCCATCCGGAGATCCGGGGTGTGTAGTTCGGACCGTCCGGCTCAAACTCTCTGGTACGAAGGGACTCTTCGAAGGTCTTGCCTGCTGCGAGGCCGTCATAGATGGTATCCGTCTGATCACCGTTGGTTACGATGATATTTCCGTCCAGAACCCGTACCGGTGCGTAAATGATCAGACTGGGATCCTCCAGTTTGGCCGGATCAAAGGCTTCCGTACGGATGCCCTCACCCTCCGTTACAAAAACACGGTTCCGGCTGTTCTCAGACCGGCCCATGATAAAGTAAGCACACACCGCCTTCTTCCCGTCCGGAGTCCGTCCGATCACGATTCCCCGTCCCGGGTAGGTGGTTGCGCCAAGTTCTGCCGTAAGATTCTTTCTTTCCATGTGATGCCTCCTGGTTCATGATAATGTGATTATTTCCATCCGCCGCAGGAATGCTGCGGCCCCTCCGCCGGAGCAGGTAGTCCCGGGGTCATTCATCCTTTTTCAGTCCCGGGCTGGTATAACTCCCCCGGTACATCTTCACCATCAGATTGGATCGGGGTTCCATCTCCGCCTGAACCTTCACCAGCCCGTACTGTTCCAGCAGCGTCTCCCTCGTACTGTAGAGATTCGTTCCCAGACCCAGCCGCTCTCCCTCAATGGTGACACCAAGAGATGCCAACGCCGTCGGGAACAGGTCAAAGGTCGAGAAGTTCCTGCGCTCCGTACCTTCCGGTATGGACTGCGCACCGTTGATGATGCAGGTATAGGTCTTTCTCTGATAGCTTTCCGGCACATTTTCACAGAAATTCTTGTCCATGGTGGGATGATCGCCGGTAATGATAATGGTGGTATTCTCGTAAAAATCCTGTTCCTTCACCCATTCCACGAACCGGTCCACCATCCGTGAGGAGCAGTTCATGACATTGGCGTATTTATCGTCCCCGAAGGTGTTCCTGCACAGCCGGCAGGAATGACCGTCTTCGAAATGGGTATCCATGGTCTGGAGCACCAGCTGGAAGGGTTTATCCTCCGCAGCCATCTCCGTCAGTTCCTCTCTCGCATAATCAAAGAGTTTTTCATCCTCATAGCCCCACCAGACCTTATAATCTTCGGGGATCCGTCCGATCTCCTTTGCATGCACATAGTCATGGATCGTAAAGTCACCGTGGGACTCAAAGTAAAGCCGGCAGCCGCCGAAGGTGGCATCCGATCCCATGATCAGACGGTTCTGATAGCCCTGATCCTCCAGGATATCACTTAGGGTGATCAGTCCCGGGAAGAAGTCGTTATTTGCCGACATTCCGTTCTGCCCCAGGGGCGTTTTCAGCGGAAGTCCCGCGGTGGTTCCGAAGATCGCACCCATGGTCCATACCGCTCCCGGAAGTGCGATACCGCCGTTTACACGACTGTCGGTACCGGAGAAGTCCTCATTCTCCTTCGCCAGCGTTGTAAGCTCCGGGATCACATTTTCGGGAAATGCGCCGCCGCTCTGCTCATCCATGTAGGTAACCTCCATGGATTCCAGATAGATATAGATAAGATTCCTCTTCTTCTCCGGAAATGTGATCTGTACGGTTCCCGGATCCACATATTCTTCGTCTATGAATTTCGATGCATTGATATAATTCTTGATAAACCCGCCGATGTTGAAACCGAACCATGCGGTTATAAGGGTGCCCACAAGGATCAGTGCCGTTAACACCTGCACCACCCGGTAGATCCGCCATCCGGCCTTCCGGCTGGCACGACTCCGGATGAAAAGAATGGCAAAGCAGGCCACTCCCGTGATCAGTACGGCGCTTCCGATGGTAATGAGACAGAATTCCACCACCATGTCCGTATTTGCGCCCTTCAGTGACATCTTAAGATGCCAGAGCAGTTCATCGGTGGTGATCACGCTCCAGGACGCAAGCGCCCAGATCACTCCTGCCAGGAAAAACGTAAATACAAAAAGGAGTGAAAGAACTACAACGATCTTCCAGACCGGAAGTTTCCGGTTCTTCTTATCCTTCCTTAACTTCTTTCCTTCCTTTGCCGGCTCATCCGTCAGATCTTCGTCCGTATCCTTCGCCGGTTCCTCCGAGAGCTCTGCGTCCGTTTCCTCCGCCGGTTTCCCCGCAGGGTCCCTCTTCTCTTCTTCAGTTTTATTCGTCTTTTCTTCGACGGTACTCTCCGTCTCCAGTTCCCTCTCGTCTGACATATTATTACGACATCCTTTGGTTGTTATAGTTTGTCAGCCGACCCATGTCCCACCGGATGATCTGATCAGCTGTCCTTTTTGATACAGTCTCCCACGGCCTGGCCGTACTTTACGGCATATTCCTCGCCCTTCACGGACGCCTCCAGGATCTCTTCGGCGATCCGGACCTTTCCCGGCTCCACCAGCACGATGATAGTGGACCCGCCGTAGAGGAAGGTTCCCTTCTCGTCGCCCCGGATGACATTTGCGCGTCCCTGCTCGTGATTGGCGATCTTGCCCACCAGCATGGCGCCCACCTCCATCTGGGTCAGGACACCGAACTGCTTCGTCTTAATACAGGTATACTCTCTGCAGTTCTCGACAAATACCGGTCTTGCCTCCAATGCAACCGGACGGACCGTATGCAGCACACCGGAAATGAAACGGTTCACGGACTTTCTTCCGCTCTCCACATACCCATACCGGTGATAATGATTCACACAGAGCCTGTACACCAGTGCAAGTCCGCCTTCATACCGCTCAGCCAGTTTCCGGTCCCGGAGCAGCCGGCTGACGGAATACTCGCTCTGCTTCACCGGAAGCACCGTATCCTCACCGATGGGCCAGACGGACAGAAGTCCGTCGCTGGGAGCGATCATTTTCGCCGGATCCTGCTCCACCGGACGCAGCCCGTCACGGACGTGCCGTGAGAAGCAGTCATTGAAGCAGGTAAAGCCGTCCATCTGATACTCCTCCGGATCGATCTCTGCCTTTTTAATAAATCCTTTGATCAGGCATTTTGACAGCCCGGAATCTAAAAACGCCCCGCAGATTTTGGACAGAGTCCGACTGCCAAGCGGCTTCAGAAGCGCCCTTCCGGGCGCTGTATGATATAAGAAATCAAGCATTTCCATGATATTACCTCTGTGTGATTCATTTGCCGTCTTACGGCTGGATCGGGATAGCTCCTCTGGTCAGAATAAAGTACAGCATGACGCCGAATTCGATCACACCGATACAGATCATGATAATGATACCGCGGGTTCCGGCCTTGGCGATCCGGATCCTGGATACAAACAGGAACGCGGTAATGACCATGACTGCAAAATAGATGGGTGTAAAGTCCGCATTTGTGATGAAACGGATGAGCAGCACCGTTGGGAAGATCAGTGCGGAAGAAGTAACCGGCAGACCCACATAGGTCTTACGGACACCTCCCTCGGATCTGGCGCGTTCCTCCTCGGTTACATTGAAATATGCAAGACGGATCAACGCCGCAAGCACATAGATCATAATGATCACCACGAAGAGTACCGGATAAAGAACCGCCCGGTCGCTGTCCGTCGGGTGAAAGTTCGGAAGGTCCACATACTTGTCACTGGCACGAAGCAGTCCGAAACCCATACAGCCCGGAAGCACACCGAAGGAGATCAGATCCGCAAGGGAATCGATCTGGATTCCGAAGCTCTTCTCAAAGTCCGTCCGGTTCTTCTTCTTCCGCGCCACCTTTCCGTCGAACGCATCACAGAGCCCGCAGACGAGCAGGAAGAATGCCCCCATATAAGGATGCCCGCTTCCATACAGGGATACTATGATCCCCAGGACTCCGGAAACCGCCGAGATATAGGTCAGAATGACCGTATAATCAAATACTCCAATCATTTTTTCTTCTGTCTCCCTAACAGTAAAAGTCCGATCACAAGGGTGATCCCGCTGAATATAACACAACAATAAAAGGAAATGCCGCGGCTCAGCATCTGTACCTGGAATGCAAATTCCTTCGGCATCAGGTTCGTGTAGCCTTCGATCATCAGGTAGTCCGAGATTCCCATGGCTCCCGGGATCGGCACACAGGTGGAACCGATCGTGGCCAGTGCCTGGGTAGAGAACAGTTCTCTGACCGGTCCTTCGCCCCCCAGGGCACGGAATGAGAAGACCGTCACCGCGATCTGTACGAACCGCTGCAGGACATTCATCAGACATGCATTGAACCACATGCCCTTATGTCCTCCCACCACATCCACGCAGGTCTTATACTCCTCCATGACCTTTTCCAGCTTCCGGTGCAGCCGTTCCGGATTCTTCACGAGTTTGATCTTATGGAGGAATGACACGATCTTCATGGCGATCCGGAAGATCATCTCCCGCTTCCGGAGCATCAGCACTCCGAGGATAAAGCCCAGAATGAAGACCGCAAAGCCTATGATGATGAAAACCTTGCATACGGTGGAATATCCGATAAACACACCCGGTGCTATGATCAGCCCCACGGCTGCCCAGAACAGGAGTCCCACGTTAAATGCCACAAAATTGATCACCAGTGCCGCCGTGATCACCGCTCCCGGGATCCCGTCCTTCATCATGAAGAAAATAATCCCCGGCTGTCCGCCGCTTCCGGAGGGAGTAATGGCCGCCAGATAGATGTCCGTTGCCGAATACAGGAATCCCCTTCCCATATGCCGTGGATGCCCGCAGGTCCGGATGATCTGTATCAGCGCAACCCCTTCAAAGAAGATAAAGCTGAACATGGCAACGAAGGATGTCAGTATCCAGCTGATATCCGCGTGCGTCAGCGCCTCCCAAAAATCAGAGAGAGACATTCCGCTCCGGGTGATCACAAACCAAATTGTAAATACGGCTATTGCCAGTGAAAGCACTGACCATAACGCCTTTTTCTTCAGATCCAATCGTTCGTCCCTTTACAATAATGTATAATCTCTCAAATAATTCAGAGTGAGTTTATCACAAAACATCATTAAACACAAACTATAATTTACAAAATGCATCTTTTCCATTAAAATGATAGAAAAAAAACACTTTCCGGGGTTTTTTTTGTATCAATCGGAGGTTTCCCGCGATGATCGATCATTATAATGCATTCATATCCTACCGTCATGCGGATCGTGATATCAAAGTCGCAAAGGCCATACAGTCGGATCTGGAACATTTCCATATCCCGAAAAAGATCCGGAAGATCACCGGGCAAAGCAAGATCAACCGCATCTTTCTGGATAAGGATGAACTGGGGGCAGCCAGTGATCTGTCCTCGGAGATTACCTATGCCCTGGAGCATGCGGATCACCTGATCGTGATCTGCTCCACCGCCACCAGCCAGTCTCTCTGGGTTCCCAGGGAGATCCAGACCTTCCTTAAGAATCATACCCGCAACCAGATCACAACGGTTCTGGTGGACGGTGAACCGGAGGAAGTGATCCCCGAACTTCTGAAATACGAGGACCGCACCTACGAGAATATCAACGGAAATACTTATACGATCCGGGTTCCCCTGGAGCCCCTCTCCTGTGACTACCGCCTGCCGCGGAAGAAAGCAAAGAAGGAGGAGCTTCCCAGACTTGCTTCCAAGCTGCTGGGCTGTTCCTATGATGAACTGATGAACCGCCGGCGTGCATACAAGGTCCGCCGTCTCTCCATCATTTTCTCCGCGCTGCTTGCAGTCGTTTTGGGATTCGTCGGTTATCTTCTGTACAGCAGGAACAGGATTCAGGAGAACCTTCAGTCCTCACTTCGGAACCAGTCCATCTATCTTGCAAATGAATCCTTATATTCCCTGGAGAACGAGCAACGGATCCTGGCACTGCAGCTGGCATTGGAATCCATGCCAAAGGACGAAAATGATTCGCGTCCCGTCACGCCCCAGTCCATCCGCGCCCTGTCGGACTCTACCCTCGCATATATCACCCGCTACGGATACGGAATCCATACAAACTGGAATTACCGTTCCCACGACTATATCCGGAAGGGAGACTGCGCTCTTTCCTCCACCGGCCATGAGCTGGTGGCATGGGATAAAGGCGGTAATGTCACCCTGTGGAACACCACGACCCATGAAACCATCCTGTCCCAGAATTTCATGGGCATGGTGAATACCGTTCAATTCCTTCCGGACGGAAAGATGCTGGTCCTGATGAGTGACAAAGCCTTTGTCTACCGGATCCAGGACGGCTCCGAAGCATGGGTTCTGAATGCAGACGGATATTATTTTTCGAGCGACTATATCCCGGTCTTCTCCGACAACAGTATCCTTCTGGCAACCTCGGACAGCCGGCTGCTCCGCCTGCGTCTTTCCGACGGTTCCGTCATGACGACCTACCAGCTGCCGAAGGAACTGGACGGAGAATCCCTTGACATCGCTCAGATCCGTTTGTCGCCGGATGAGAAAAGGATCGCACTGACCTCTCTGGTGGGTTTTGCATCCCACATGCTTCTGGTCTATGAGATACCGTCCAATACCACACACCACCTGAAGGATCTCAGTTACATCACCGATGTGATCTGGGGAGATGATTCCCATCTGATCCTGTCCACTCCGGCGGAGACCTTCAACTCCAGCGGTGTCATGGACGGTGTTACCCGTCTCCGGACCGACCACGTGGCAGTCCGTTGTTATGATCCGAAGACCCTGAACGAGCTTTGGAATTATGACTTCACCAGCAACAATGTTATGCGGAAGAACGGTTTTGTCTCTCTTCCGAAAAATGAAGCCGTATGTTACTATCATGCAAATCAGGCGGATATCATCCATATTGCGGACGGATCCCTGGTTGCGGGGTTCAATACCAACGATTCCATCGTACTTGTACAGGATCCGGACGGTGACGGATGGCCCTTCTTTGTTACGGAAAGCGGAAATCTTGTGTTCCCCGTATCAACGGATACGGTCCAGTCCACTCCCTACTTTGCGGATGACGCGGATGACGTCTTCTTCAAAAGCGGCATCGGATTCTTCGTTCATCGTTCCAATACTCCGGAGATCCTTCATTACGGCATGGAAATGCATGATGAGGAATGGACGGAACTGGAAGCCGGAAAGGAAATGAAAACACTGGAGCGAAGTTATATGGATGACAAGGTCTTTGCCGTTATCTCCAACGAGTCGGCAAAGAATTATCCGGGGGAAGCACCCGCAGATGACGAAGACATCGAGATCCTTACCATCATCGACCCCCGGGAAGGAAAGCTTCAGTATCAGATTCCCCTGACCGATGACGGAATGACCAATTCCGACAAGATCTCACTCCTCGGAACCTCGGGCTCACATTTTTATATCGGATATGTTCCGGGGCTGCAGGGTTACCGGATCATGGATCTGGATCTTTCCACCGGAGAGACCAAAACCATCGATATCGCGGAAGAAGAATATGTGGCCGGTAACTTCTGCACACTGTCCGACGGAAAGCTTTACTACTGTGCCCACGGAGAAGAGTTCCGGTACCAGTTGTATACCTATGATCTTTCCACCGGAGAGACCGCTTCCTACAAGATCAGTGATGATATGGATGTTATCTCCGTCCGGAAGCCGCCCATTGTACTTCCCTTCATCAATTCGGTTTACATAACTGCGAGTAAGGAAAGCGTGATCGTTTCTCTGGACGGTGCCCCGACAAAGTACCTGACCCTGCCCGAAGACTGGGAAGAAAAGATGATGGCTTTTAACCTGCCGGATCAGCAGTTTGCCGTCTCCGATAAAAAGAGCATCCGGCTGACCAAACTGGATGGAAGTGAAAGCATCACGATCCCCTGTCCGGTGGAACCCTACGGGTTCACCTTCTATAACACCGGGGAGAAGGATGATCCGACCCAGCTGCTGGTGGTCTATTCCAGCGGCAGTCTCTACCGCTACGATGCAGCCACCGGCACCCTTCTCGGAAAGACCGAAATGACCCTTCCGACCAGCACGGAGCCGGGAACGGAATTCACATTTGACCGGGAAAACAAGTTGATGTATGTACAGGTCGATGACACCCTCGGAATCATCGAGACAGACACCTGGTACGAAGAGACCTTCATTAAAACCTGCATGGGACATCATGCACCTACCGACCGGATCTACTCCTACTCCCGCCCGTCCTCTTCCTTCACCATCGGCTACTTCAGGCACTACACTACGGACGAGCTCATCAAAAAAGCCAGGGATTACCTTCAGGGTGCGGAAATGTCGGACGAAGAAAAGTCGGAGTACGGTCTGTACGACACCCCGTAAAGAAAAGAAAAAAGCAAGTAAAAACAGAGGTCCGGCTGCGAACGCCTTCGCAGACCCGGACCTCTGTTCCTTTATGCGGATATATCTAAACGATCTCTTTATACAGCTTATCAAACAGCCGGTTCCGTATGATATAGATATCATGCGGATCGTCCTCCCGGCATGCGATATAATCTCCCGGATTCCCGGAATAATACTTCTCCTCGTCCCATGCGGTAAAAAGCTTTACATACCGGTTCAGGGGTTTTGCCAGGATCCTGCTTCCGCCGGAGCTGATCACGCCCCTGGCACATTCCATGACATTCTTCCGCTCCTTGGTGGTGGTATCCGTCACACTGGGATCGTAGTCGAAGACACGACTGTAGGGTTTTCCCGTCATGGTATAGCTCTTCCTCAGCTTCTCCTCCCGGATCGGATAGACCTCTCCTTCGATACCGATCATCAGGTAGAGATCCTCCTTTATCACTACGTCCACATCTCCCTCCAGGGTCCGGATCGCCACGGAGGTTCCCAGCGGGAAAAGATCCGTAAGCTTCGCGCAGCCCAGTTCCTGGGGCTGCTTCTCGTAGAGCCGGAGCCCCTCCGGTGAAAGTGTCGTATCCTTTGCGTACATCACCTCGTACAGGGAGAAATACGTCTCCATCCGCTCCATCAGAACCCGGTCCGCCAGTGCGAAGATATCCTCCCCGGGAAGCGCCAGTTCCTCCATCCGGTCCGGACGGATGCTTCCGCCGGCCTTCAGGATATGTCCGCCGCCACCGCCGATCCCGTCTGTCAGAAAGGCCGCCAGTTCGTCCGCATGAACCTCCTTGACACAGCTCCGTACGGACAGCTTCACTTCAAAGGGACTGACATAGTATGCCAGGCTTGCATCGATGCCCTCCGTCTCCATGACGAAATCACTGATCACCCCCAGGATATTCGGATCACAGGGTTCCGTGCGAAGGATCACATACCGGTTGTCCTCATGGTATTCATATCCCGTTATGGCATTTCCGGTGATGGTCAGCTCCTCCAGGGAAATGTTGGAATTGCTCATTTCCGTAATCACGCTGCGGCTCACCTGCAGGCTGTCCCGCATGTCCCGGTCCAGAGGATGGGACACCTCCGACAGGCGGTTCGTATCCGTAAAAAGCCCATAGTACAGGGCTGTGGAAAGGTTTCTGTCCTCATCCACGGACAGTCCCTCCTCACGGATCATGTCCCAGATAATGGTGGAGCAGCTTCCCATCCCGCTCCGGACCTCGCTCAGCTCCGGCAGTTCGCCGGTCACCTGGTGATGATCGATCACCGCCACGGTTTCCGCTTCGGTCCGCGTCACATTTCTCTGACCGTACTGACAATCCACCGTAACCAGCAGTTCCGGCAGCATCATATAATCCGGTTCATAGGAAACCGGAACATCCAGTCGTTCCATCATGATCTTAAGATTGCTCTTCTGTATCTCGCTGCGGCCCCGGTAGATAAAATTCGGAGACTTCCCCATCTTCGTAAAATACCACCAGAGCGCGTAGCCGGAAGCCAGCGCATCCGCATCCGGATTGTCATGGCACTGGATCACGATATCATTGTATTTCAGCAGTTCATGCAGTTTCATACGGATTTCCTCTCTTTTCTGTGTCCGTTCATGTATGCTGTATCATCAGCGGGAGCAGGTCCTTTTCCCGCGCTTACTTCGGTATGCTTAAGAATACCCGGAAGCCCTCATCCTCCGTGATCCGGACGGATCCTCCCATACTGCGGGCACGTGCTTCGATATTTGTAAGTCCGATGCCCGGCGTTGCGGATTCCTTTCCGGTTACCGGAGCGGATCTTCGCTTTCCCCCTTCGGACAGATAGTCGTGGACCACCATCTGATAGAAGCCCGGATGCTCCAATATGGAGATCATGACGGTGTCATTCCTGCTGTGCCGCAGAATATTCGAGATAGCCTCCCGGAGGATACCGATCATTCCGTACTTCTTCTCCCGGGGCATGTCTTTGGATATATCGATCTCCACCCGCACCGAAAATGCGTCCTGCAATGGCTCCGTCATCTGGCGGACCGTTCCCTCCAGATCAACGGAGGAGTCATGAAGATCATGTACACTGGTACGGATATTGGTCATGGCGCTGTCCAGTGTCTCCCGGACGCCGGACAACTGACTATGTACCGGTTCCTCCTTATGGATCGCCAGCAGCGCACCCACCTGCAGGAGTGCCCGGGACAGGGTGTGCCCCACATTATCATGGATCTCCCGTGCGATCCGGTTCCGTTCCGCCAGCTGCGCAGTCATCACCTCACTATCCCTGGCTTCCAGCAGCGCTTCATTCTGCCTGGACAGGGTCTGCTGGTTCTCCGCCGCATCGTCTCTTAATTGCTTGACCCGCTTTCGGTCGGAATCCGCCTGCACCGTCTTCCGGCAGAGCCATACCGCAAGAACCAGAAGGAACAGGATGATCGCCGTTACGGATCCGGAGGGGATCATACGAACAGCGGAATCCGCATGACCGGTTCCCTTCCCGCTGATCAGGAGGTACAGATCATTGACCAGGACGATCCCCGGGATTACCAGTCCGGTCCAGTGCCTGCATATGAGGAGATCATAGACCAGCAGGGGAAGCAGCCCCAGCAGTCCCGGCAGAAAGAAGAGCATTCCGGCCGAAAGATCCAGCAGGATACATGCGATCCAGATCCGCCGGCTCCGTCCCATGGGTGCCCCCGGATCCCCGGTATCGTTTCCCGGCAGCGATGCGTCACCTTTTTGATCCGACGGGATCAGCCATAGCAATGCTGCCGTACCCGCCAGCGTCACATAGATCAGAAACGGACGAAGCTCATCGCCAAGGGTAAGGGCCAGAACATACACGGTACTGGCATACAGTATGAACTTGTCGATGGCCCGATCCATGTAAGGTGAATCCCTCCGAAATCAGGTGACAGCTTCTCCGGCCGGTACCGGATCCCCTGTCACGAATGCTTATAATAGAAAATGGCCAGATTTGTCCGGTCACGAAGATCCAGTTTCCCGAGAATGGAACTGATATAATTCCGCACGGTTCCTTCCGACAGAAAGAGCCGTTCCGCGATCTCCCGGTTGGAAAGTCCCTCCGCCACGCATTCCACGATCTGGGCTTCCTGCTCCGTCAGGTCATAGGCCTCATAATCGAAGCCCTGCTTCTTCGGTGACAGCATCTCCGGCAGCCGGTCCACCACCTGATCTCCGAAGACCGTCTGTCCCTCCTGTACCGCCCGTAGCGCCGGAAGGATCCCGTCAAAATCCTGCTTTATGATATAGCCTCTGGCACCGATGGCCAGCGCCGTACGGATGTATTCGTCATCATTGAACGTCGTCAGAAAAAGGATCCGTGCTGCCGGATCCTCCGTAAGGATCGTCCGTCCGGCCTCCAGACCTGTCATCCCTTCCATGCGGATATCCATGAGAAGAATATCCGGGTGATGGGTACGGTACAGCTCCACAGCCTCTGCTCCGCTGTGGCCGGTTGCCAGGACCTCCGCATCCCCGCCTGCTTCTATAATTGTTTTCAGAGAGACCGCCACCAGGCTGTCATCATCTACGATCACGATCTTCATGAATGTTCTTCCTTACTCCTGCTCCCCCCGGTGCATGTGCCGCCCCCACGCTCTGCCGGGGGCACGGCGCAGGATGCTTATGCGTATCCCTTACGCCTGTCCGGGTGTTTATATGTTTAAATGATAGTCTCTTTCCCCGCATTCTGTCAAGGCAGAGCCATCATCATTTCCCGATCCCGCTCCCGTCAAAGAGAGGGATGAAGCTTTCCTTCGCCACATCGCCCTCCTGAACAAAACCCCGGGTCACTCCCAGCCCGGCCGCATAATCCACCAGACTCCGGTATTCCCGCCCGGTCACGCACCGGTCGATCTCCGGATACTTCTTCGCCAGGCGTTCATGGTCCGGCGTGTACTGGCTCATCAGACTGAGGAAAATCCGGTCCCCGTAGGTTTCGTAGAGATACCGGAGGATCAGCTTCGACTGGATCAGAAGTCCCGGCAGCAGCAGATGCCGGACCACCACACCATGGGTAAGGACAGGTACCTCCCCGTCAGTACCGGCCTCCTCCCCCTTCCAGACGGTTTCCCTCCGGTCGCTCTCCCGGACAAATGCGCACTCCGGCTGCTGGCGGACCATTTCCGCGATGGCCGCCTTTGCCGCCTCCGGATATCCCGGGGCACGGCTGTAACGCACCGCGTCCGCTTCCCGGATATATTTGAAATCCGGAAGATAGATATCGATCAGCCCCTCCATCCGTTTCAGGATCTCCACTCCGATATAGGAAGATGTATTAAGAAGAACCGGGATCCGGAGGCCGCCCTGCTTTGCGGCTTCGATGGATCCGGCAATGGTGGGAAGGAAATGATCCGCCGTCACCAGATTGATATTGTTCGCCCCCTGCTCCTCCAGTTCGAAGAAGATCTCCGTCAGCCGCCCGGGAGTGATCTCCTGTCCGGCGGCGGCATGACTGATGGCATAATTCTGGCAGTACACGCAGCGAAGGGTACAGCCTGAGAAAAAGACCGTTCCCGACCCCCGGGTTCCGGAGATGCAGGGTTCTTCCCAGAAATGCAGTGCAGCACGAGAAGCCCGCAACGTATCTCCTACGCTGCAGGCTCCTTTTTGCACTGTCCGGTTGATGCCGCACTGTCTCGGACAGAGACGGCATGCCTCATATTGATTTTCCATAACTGCCTTTCCGAAGATCATTTCCGGCTCCGGGCAGTTGCTCATCTCACTGTCCCAGGTACTCCTCCAGAGTCAGTCCTCCGTCCATGATCTCATGCGCTGTCTCCGGATCTCCCACATAGCGGATGTGCCACTCCTCGGCATGATAACCGGTAATGTCTTCCTTTCCCTCCGGATACCGAAGGATAAAACCGTGATCCGCCAGTTTGTTGTGGATCCTGGTCCAGGTATCTTCGTCCCCATACTGTTCCCGAAGTTCTGCCTGCTTTGCCTCCTGTTCCGCCAGATATGCTTCCTCCGCAAAGGAATCCCTGAAGTCCGTCAGCTCCGGGTCATCATACTCCTCCAGGGATTCCACAAAATCCTCCTGAAGGATGGACAGATCGAGGGCCAGTCCCGAATGATGCTCGGAACATCCCACCGGCGCCACGTACTGCTGCACATAGGACGCGCCAAAATGTGCGGTATATGTATCGATCAGATACTGCTGATATTCCTCACTCCGGTAAGCCGAGCAGATTCCGATCAGGATACCTTCCTCTGCCAACGCTTCGCGAAGCTCCCCGTAAGCCCGGAGGGTCTCCTCCTCCACCAGAGCCTCCGATCCGTCCACATCAATGGTCTCATCAAATGTCACCTGATCCTTCCAGTCTGCGGGAATCGGATTCTCCCGGTTGATCAGCGTCAGATATTTTTTGTTCGATGTAACAAGGGTACGGTCCGCATCGGACTCCGTCTCCGGCGTAAGGGCCACCATTTCCTGATTCCGTGTTGCCGGCTCCACCAGATCCACTTTGGAAGCAGACCTTTCATCCGTCATATTCACGGAGGCTTTGTTGCCGCAGCCCACCAGGAGCATCGCTCCGACCAAAAGCCCTGCCGCCATGATCTTCTTTCCGTGTTTCATCATTCTCATCTGTTTTCTCATGTTCACTCCCGTTTTTTCTAATCACTTTTTTATTATCCGCATGCATTTATAGCATCCCAAAGTGACAGGAAAGTGACATTTTCGAAAAAAACAGAATTCGTTTCAGTCACACACCCGGATCCGGTCAGGCACTCTCGTCCAGTTCCCGGTTGATCTCCCGGATGTTTTTCTTTAATTCCTTATATTCCACGGTAAACATGATAAAGTAGGTCACTGCATAGCCCGCCAGGGTCGGGATCAGGGCCTTCGGATGACGGTGCAGCTGCCAGAGCAGGATCGTGATCCCCACCAGCACCAGGCTGGTCAGCACGAAGTAGAGAATGCTCTGGATGACAAAGCCGAGCCTGTCGATCTCAAACAGGAAGGTCATCATGGCAAATGTGGCTCCGATGGCCCCATACAGCAGCACATTTACATAGGCTGCAATGGCCGGGGTCGGGAACAGGGCCCGTGCTTCCGGTGACATGGACATGAAGCCTTCATTTCCTGCGGCATTCACGCAAAGGTCGATGACCAGATTGATCAGAAGGCCGATAATGGCGGAGATGGAGAAGCTGACGGCTCCGCGCTTCAGCGTCTGTTTTAGAAAATCTTTGGTTGTGTCTTTCATCGCTTCTCTCCTCCCTTCTGCAGCAGTTCCTTCAGCTTTGCCACGTTTCTTCTGGATGTATAGGTTTCATAGCCGTTCTTCATGATCACACGGATGGTGCCGGTGAAGCTCATGTCCAGGCTTTTGATCTTCCGAAGGTTTACGATCTCGGATTTGGAGATCCGGACAAACCCGTAGGATTCCAGTTCCTTCTCCAGATCCGACAGGGTTCGCGGGATGGTGTAGGTCTTTTCATTATCCTTTGCGAAGACTTTCTGTTTTTCGGCGTAAAATGTGACGATATCCGCCGGCTGGATCATGCAGCGGTTGCCCCGCTCATCGGTACCTGCGACGGAAGGGTCATACATGGCGTGAAGCTCGCCGAGGATCTGCTTCACCTCCTCGTCCATGGTATCCTTGCAGACGTGGAGTTCTGTTTCCTTATAGCGGTCGTTTATGTTCGTCTTTATAAGCATAGTGTGAAACCCCTTGTGTCATTCTACAGCCTCATACGGTTCTGAGGAACAATGTCATTCTACAGTATAGGGGTTTCACACCCGGTTTTCAATATAGGATTATGAAAGATCTGCCTTCATCTTTCTTCTGAACACCACAATCGCAAGTCCCATCAGAACCACCGCGGATGCGATGACGATGATCAGCGGAAGGAAAAATGCCTCCCGGGAAAAGTCGAGCTTTATGGTGGCCCGGGCAACCTTGGTGCAGTACAGGAACGGTGTGCATTTGCAGATAGTGTAAAGAACACCGCCGGTTTTTTCCGCGTCGAACCAGATGCCTCCGATGAAGGACCCGAGGGAAATGATCACGGAGCAAAGGCCCGGTGCGGATTTCTCATTAAAGAGCGTTCCGAAGATGAAGCCGATGGCTGTAAACAGTACGGCCGAGGGAAGGCAGGTAACCATCATCAGCAGGATTCCGGGGATACTGAGGGTGGGGCCCAGGATCAGGGAGATCACAAGGGCTGCCACTCCGGTGCAAACGATCTGCACTTCCGCGATCAGCAGCATGGGAAGGATATATCCATTCGTAAAGTTGCTGCTCTTCATCGGGGATGCAAAGAGACGGGTCAGGAAGGATCCTCCTCTGTCAGTGGCTACGTTCAGGGCCGTGAACAGCATCACAAAGGTCTGTCCGAAGATCACAACGCCGCCTGTCAGATTATCCAGCCGGAAGATGGACACCCCTTCCTTCGGTATGCCCTCATTCACGAGTGTCATGATCACCAGCATCACCAGGGGAAATGCCACGCAGAAGATGTAGCTTAAGGGATCGCGGCTCATTTCCAGAAAGTTTCTTTTTGCAAATGTAATGGTCTTATTCATGATATGCACCTTCCTTTTCAGCCACATGGACGAAGACTTCTTCCAGTCCTTTCCTGCCGGTCGCGGCTTCCAGTTCCTCCAGATTTCCCAGCTGTACCAGTCGTCCGTTGATCATGATCCCGATCCGGTCGGACAGGGCTTCTGCTTCTTCCATATAATGGGTGGTAAGAATAATGGTTGTATGTTCCTTCAACTTCCCGATGATCTTCCAGAGTTCTCTTCTGGCCAGAACGTCCAGCCCCAGGGTGGGTTCATCCAGGAAGAGGATCTTCGGATCACCGATCACCGCCATGGCGATGGAGAGTCTTCTCTTCCATCCTCCGGAAAGGGTCTTTGCTTTCCTGCTCCGGACTTCTTCCAGTCCGAAGTCACGGATCACCCGGGCTGCATCGTCTTTGTTCTTTCCGTAGATCTCCGCCATGAAACGGAGGTTCTCTTCCACCGTCAGCTTCTCGGCCACGGCCGTATCCTGTGTGGAGATCCCCACGATGTTTTTTACGGTATCCGCTTCCTTCGTCACATCATGTCCGAAGACTTCGGCACTGCCTGAGGTGGGTGTGGAAAGACAGGACAGCATGCGGATGGTTGTGGTCTTGCCTGCGCCGTTCACGCCCAGCAGGGAGAACATTTCCCCTTCCTGCACTTCAAGGTTCAACCGGTCCACTGCCGTTTTTTCACCGTACTTTTTTGTAAGATCCGAAATCCGGATCGCTGTACTTTTATTCATAAGAAAACCTCCCTTCGGTGACTTTGGCTCACTTGTTGATGCGAGTCTACCAAAGGGAGGTTCCCGTGTATATATTTTTGACACAAACGGTCAGATTGTGATGATAAACGGTTTACTTTGACAATACATACTGATAAGTAAACGAATTGCCCGGTTCACCGTTGAATATCTCCAGGCTGTTACCATTCAGGGTTCCCGTGTAATTGTTCACCATACCCATAAACTTCTCTTCCATCGTAAAGCTGGTTCCGTTGATGGTCCACTTTGTAATGTCATACTCATTCCCGTCTCTCTTGAAGGTTCCTGTTCCATCATCCTTCAACACGATGGAGAATGCATCCTTTGTGTTCTTGTCATCATCCGAATCTCCTACGTACTTACCGTACTGACCTGTATAGGTCCCGGAAGCATCAACGACTGCCTGATCCTTTCCGCAGGCTGCCAGGGTTGCTGCAAGCATGCACAGGCAAAGCAGCAGTACCAGTTTCTTTGTTACTTTCTTCATATCCTTTACCATCCTTTCCCTCGTTCCTGACGGGACACTATATTTTCAAGGAAAAAGAATACTCTAAAAGAGATTATTTGTCAATGCTACAAATCCGCCGAAAAGTCTAATACCCTTGTCAGTTAACCTGCTTCTGGTCGGCGGTTACGCGTGCAACCGCCAGGCCGATAAAGAGGCACGCGAATCCGAAGCCCAGCTGGATGGCAAAGCAGTCCCACACATCCGAAAGGGTTCCGCCTTCAAAGATGCGGTTCACTGCCGTAGAGTACCAGTAGTTCGGAAGGAACCGTCCCACCTTCAGCACGCCGTCTCCGAGAATACTGAGGGGTACGAAGGTTCCGCCCAGGAAGCAGAAGCCAAGGCCGATGATGTTCGAAAATGCAGCTGCCGGCGCCGCCGCAAGGAACGGGATATTGGCCAGCATGGAGATCATCATGGCTACCACCAGAGTGTACACGCATGCATTTGCAACCGCCAGCCACCAGGTTTCCGAAAAGATGAAGGTGCTGCTTGCTGCGGATGCCGCACCGTCGTCCACATACCCCGGAACCCCGCCACTGCTGCCGCCCATGAAGGTTGCAACCAGAACCAGGATCAGAAGGAGCACCAGGGAAAAGGTCGCTGCTCCCGCGAAGATCCATCCGTTCCTCTTACCGGGCGTTATGGAAGACACCTGGATCCGGTTCTTCTTCTCTCCCTGACTGAAGGATACTACCGCCGGGAAGACGCCCATGATCAGGACGGAAATGATACCGAAGGGCAGGTAGTTGAAGTTACCCTTCTGGGTACCGAACCGCTGCTGCTCCTCTGCATTTACGGATACATATTTTGTGATGTCCAGGGATTCCGTTGTTTTCTTCGATGCTTCCTCAACACTGAGGCCCTGCTCCACATATCCCCTGAGGGAGTTCAGGTAGTTGTCCAGCTGCAGGGAAATGTAAATGCCCACCGGCATGGAATCGTCGTAGGTGTTCACGATCTTATTCTCCCCGGTTGCTGCAAATGTCTCGCCAAAGCCCTTAGGGATGCGGATATAAGCTACGATCTGCTCATAGTAAAGAAGATCCTTGATCTGATCCCCGGTCAGTTCCTTATCCTTCACCTTATGGGCGTCCGTCAGATATCCGACCACGGCCTTTGCATACTCGGAATCATCCTGATTCTCCACATAGATGCTGTATTTATCCAGTGTTGCCTTCTTGCTCTCGTTATTTGCATAGATACCGTTCAGCAGCATCAGAACACCAAGGGTGATCACAAAGTACAGGATCACACTGAAACGGTTTTTCTTTATGATCTTGAAGAATGCCTTATAAAGACTCATACTGATTCCTCCTTGAAAGGACAGCTCCCAGCAGGAACAGTCCTGCAGTCAGTGCCAGCATAGTGATGATGGCCCGGAAATAACGGTCTCCGACTCCGAACATATTCAGTGAGTAAAATGCATCCGTGATGACGGACATGGGGTTGATCCGGTTTATGATGGGTGCCGACTCCTCAACCACGGCTTTCAGCTGTACGGCATACAGACCGGAAATGGCGCCGCCGCCCATGGTGATCAGGGTCAGGATCGTATTCTTCACGCCGTAGGTAAACCGTCCGATATGGGATACGAAATACCCGAGACCGCAGCCCATAAGCACTCCCAGTACGGAAGTCACTATGATCATGGGGATCTCTCCTCCGAATCTGATCTTCAGAATCCCCAGCAGATAGAACAGGGCAATACCCATGCAGATCAGCTGGAAGGTAAGAACCGCCAGGATCACGCCGGCTTCAAACTTGAACTTGCTGACACCGGAGGCTCCCACACGAAGTCCGGTATTCGAGCAGTTGGGCTGCAGGCTGACCACCGCATCCAATATGTTGGTGGATGCCAGCATGCACATCATGGCGATCAAGTTGTAGAAGTACGGCACATACGGGTCCTTGTTCTCTCCCTGTGCTCCCTGGCTCACCACATATTCCATATCCTTCGCCACCGAAGCCTCTGCCTTTGCGAAGGCTTCCTCTCCTCTTTGGGCACTGTCTGCCAGAAGGTCCGCCTTTGCACGGTAGGAACTGACGATACCCGCCAGGATACTCTGGTACATATCATTTTCGGCGATGGTAAGTGTCACGCTTCCGTCACTCCCGATCTTTATGATACCGATGACCCGCTTGGTCTCACCGGTTTCATCCTTCTCGATGTCGGATCCGAAGACGGCTTTCGCCTGCTTATCACCGGCCGCGTCCAGCCGCAGCATGGCCCGGGCCGCATCCTCGGTGGTAAATGTCAGATCCATCATTTTATTTCCGTTCTCGTAGGTAAGGCCTTCCAGCACCTTTACGAATGCATGGGACTCGGCCCCATATCCCACGATGGCCACCTTCATGGCCCTGGAGGACTGCTGTCCGTAGATGGATCCGAATGCGAAGTAGAACAGGCTTCCCAGGATGATCGGAAATGCCAGCCCCCAGAAGACCACGGTCTTCGTCCGGAAGATCTTTTTAATGTAATAACTGTATATTCTAAGCATATCTGCCTCCTTGTCATTCTGTGCCTTTAAATGCAGGCTCCCGTCAGAATGACATCAGTCCTTATCTCTCAGTTCCTTGCCGGTGATCTCCAGGAATACGTCATTCAGTGTGGGCATCTCGGAGAAGATCCGGTCGTAGCTAAGTTCATGCTCCGCCAGATACTCAACCACATGGGAGATATTGTGGCGGCCGCCGCTGCATTTGATGGTCATCCGCTGATCCGTGTAATTCACTTCGTACACGTGGTTCAGTGCCCGGATGCCTTCGATATCCTTCTCGGAGATCTTCTTGATATCCACGATCACGCTTTCGGTGTTTTTGATCTTCCGCTTCAGCTCCTCGGAGGTACCGGAAGCCACTTCCTTCCCCTTATCCATGATCAGGATCCTGGAGCAGATCTGCTCAACTTCTTCCATATAATGAGAGGTGTAAATGATCGTTACTCCCTGCCGGTTCAGTTCGGTGATCCCTTCCAGGATCTTGTTCCGGGACTGGGGATCCACCGCAACCGTCGGCTCATCGAAAATGATAAGTTCCGGCTTATGGGCGATACCGCAGGCGATGTTCAGTCTCCGGAGAAGACCGCCGGACAGTTTCTTCGGATAGAATTTCCGGAAGTCCCCGATATCTACAAACTCAATGGCTTCTTCCACCAGCTTCCGGCGCTCATTTTTATCCTGCACGTAAAGGCCGCAGAAGAGATCCACATTTTCATAGACAGTCAGTTCATCGAAAACCGCCACGTTCTGGCTCACCAGACCGATCCGGCGCTTCAGGTCACGGCGGTTGGCCGTCATCTTCTCGCCGAAGATCTGTACCTCACCCTTGTCGTAGGTCAGCAGTGACAGGAGGCAGTTGATCGTTGTGGATTTGCCGGAGCCGTTGGGCCCCAGCAGGCCGAAGACCTCACCCTTCTCGATCTCCAGACTGAAATTGTCCAGCGCGATCAGTTCCTTGTACCGCTTTACGAGATTTGTTACCTTTACTACTGTCTCACTCATACTCTGTTCCTTTCCTGTATCCTGCCGGACCGCTGATGGATTCTGTCCGGCTGCATCCGGCTGTCCTTCTTTGCGGCAGCATTTCCTTTGTTCTGATAAAAATATACCACCCGGCGGCATACTTCGTAAGTGAGGTATGTCACCAGGTGGTATGGATTCCACATGACAAATGTCATTTTTTCATTTAAATACATTCAGACCGGAAAATGCGGATCCTCCGGCGGCTGCGACGGCTGCCGGGGTTCCAGGATCTGCGGCGTCTCCGGCTCCGGTGCCTCAATGTACTGGGGCGGCTCCGGTGGTTCGAGGTACTTTAGCTGCTCCGGTGCCTGCAGGATCTTCGGTGTCCGGGAATACGAAGGCAGTTCCGGATACTTCGGATACTGCGGCAGCCCCGGGACTTCCTGTCCCGCTGTCTGCTCCGCCTTTGCACCTCCGGCTCCGGGGTTCACCGGCTCCGCTTCCGTGACCTCTTCCGCTTCCGCTGCCAGTCCTTCCCGGAGGGCAACACAGATATATGCCATATAAAAACAGATACTGATCAGGGTGGAAAGCAGGTTGATCCAGACCGTAAGTCCCGTACTGGCATTCTTTTTACCCAGATACTCTCCCACCTCCTCCGCGCCCTGCAACAGGCGGAAGACAATCATCAGTGCACACATGCTTCCGAGAACGATGGTTCCCCAGCGCCGCGGTCTCCCCGTGGTCTTCCCTTCCGCCGTTTTCACCCGGCTGCCCTGGGACTGCACGAGAACGATGAAGAATGCGACCAGACAGAGAAGGGTCGTTATCACATAGCCCCCGTAGGTCCTCCAGGCATTGTGGAAGCCGCCGTAAGAACCTTTGGTTTCGATCATCCGTCCCATATCGATGGTATAACGGATCAGAAGAAGCAGCAGCGGCAGGAGTCCCAGCCCCAGCGCTTTGTTGCTCTCGGTACATTTCATTCCCATAACGAACAGAAGGATAAGGGCGGAGAATTCGAAAATGATGTGCATCTTCTCCGCAGAGATCTCATTTGTAAATATGGAAAGAATCAGTGTGGCCAGACGGAGGATGACGGCGATGCCTGCCAGTTCCGTTCCGATCTGCATGATCTTCGTCACATTTCTCCTGTACCCGTTCCGGATCACGACCGACCGGTCGGACTCGGTGACCATGGAAGGGATCATCATACCGGTCTTCGGGTCCAGCTCCATCCGCGGCCCCTGAGCCGCAGTTTTCCGTATATCGATATACCGGATCTGTCCTTCCGGATCCGGCTTCGTAAGAAGGATCAGGATCGCGATGGGGCCGAGAAAAAGTCCCGGATAGAACCAGGATTTCGCATATCCTCTGCATTCCGAGATCGCATCCGCCAGAAGCCCGAAGAACACCTCCGTAAAAACGATCCATATCATCCATACCATCCACATCTGCATGGGGATCCCTCCAAAAACCAACACCTGTAATATGTCGTATGACCAAAGCACGCATGCTTTGCTTTAACGTGCCGTGAACGTATTGTAACACAATCCAAAATATGATACAATAATTGTTACCTCTGAACGGGGCATCATTCCCCGATGGGGCATAGCTTAATTCATTGTTATGCGAAGGAAACAGGAGGGCATCTTATGAGTATTAAAGCAGAAGTTATCAAATGGAAAGGCAAGGACGTCATCAGCCTGGAAGCCGGCACCTACACCGCTATGGTCGCTCCCTTTCTCGGCAGCAATCTGATCCGTATGCAGGACAGCGCCACCGGTGCGGATATCTTCCGGAACGATGACAGCCGGACTATAGAAGAGATCGAGTCCGACCGTGTGACCTGGGGGCTCCCGACACTGTATCTTCATAACCGTCTCTCCGGCGGTGTTTTAAAATGCAGCGACTATACCTACCAGTTCCCGATCAACGAGCCGGATTACGGCAATTATATCCACGGCTTCCTGCACCTTCGGGAGCATGAGATCGTTTCCGCGGAAACTACCGCCACCGCTGCCATCGCAAAGACAAGCTATACCTATGACGAGAAGGATCCCATGTTCAAGACCTTCCCTGTCAGCTTCCGGGCGGACTTCACCTTCACGCTGGAGGCTTCCGGCATGCGGTATGAATTTACCATGACCAATCTGTCCGAAGACCGGCAGCTGCCCTTCGGCATGTGCAACCATACAGCCATCAAGGATCCCTTTATCGAGGGTTCCGACGGCATGGATTCCCGTCTCTACGTTCCCATCGGAGAGAAATGGGAGCTGGGCCGGGATTTCTGCCCGACACTGGACATGCAGCCTCACGGCAATCACGACCGTCAGTATCTTACCGGCTCGCAGATTCCCGTAAAGCATGTGATCGACAACGACGTTTACACCACCGCCATCGGTGATCTCGACGGAAGGGAGTTCCGCGGTGCCGTGGTTACGGACCTTACCACCAAGGTGGAGATCGTCTATGAGATCAGTGATGATTTCAAGTTCTGGATCCTCTGGAATGAATGGGGAAGAAAGGACTACTTCTGTCCGGAGCCCTGCACCTGGATCATCAATGCTCCGAATCTTCCGATTCCTGCGGAGGAATCCGGCTACCGTGAACTGGCTCCCGGAGAGTCCAAGACCGTCGTGGAACGGATCTATGTAAGACAGGGAAAATGACCGGACACCGGTATTGATTTACATAACTAAGACGAAAGATCAGCGGGGGATATATCCTTCGCCGATCTTTTTCTTTTTCGATTTTGTGGCGCGATTCTCCTTGTGTTTTATGTGCAAATCCATTATAATTATTCTTAACTCTGCGGAGGTACCGATACCCTCGCAGAAGACCGAAAATACTAAAGAAGGGAAGGTCAACTCAATGAAATTTGGTTACTTTGATGATGCTGCAAAAGAATATGTCATCACATCCCCGAAGACTCCGTATCCGTGGATCAACTATCTGGGAACAGAGAGCTTCTTCTCGCTGATCTCCAACACAGCGGGTGGCTATCATTTCTACAAGGACGCACGTATGCGTCGTATTACCCGTTATCGTTACAACAATGTTCCCGTGGATGTGGGAGGACGTTACTTCTACATCAACGATGATGGCGTGATCTGGAATCCGGGCTGGTCTCCGGTAAAGACCACACTTGACTTCTATCAGTGCCGTCACGGTATGGGTTACACCGTGATCACAGGTAAGAAGCATGAGCTGAAGGCGGAAGTTACCTTCTTCGTTCCCCAGGGCTACAACGGCGAGATCCAGAAGGTGGTTCTGAAGAACGAGGGAACCTCTCCGAAGAACTTCACCCTGTTCTCCTTTCTGGAGTGGTGCCTCTGGAATGCAGAGGATGATTCCACCAACTTCCAGCGTAACTTCAGTACCGGTGAGATGGAGGTTGAGGGCTCTACCCTCTTCCACAAGACCGAGTACAAGGAGCGCCGCGATCATTTCGCATTCTATACCGTAAATTCCGATATCGACGGATATGACTGCGACCGTGAGTCCTTCCTGGGACTGTACAACGGCTTTGACCGTCCGGACGTAGTTGTAAATGATCAGTCCTCCAATTCCAAGGCAGACGGCTGGTCACCCATCGCTTCCCACAGCCTGAAGATCTCTCTTGCTCCGGGCGAAGAGAAGGCACTTGTCTTCATCCTCGGTTATGTAGAGAACGGCAAGGACAACAAGTGGAATGCCGACGGCTCCATGAATAAGTCCAAGGCTTATGAGATGATGAAGCAGTTCGATACCGTTGAGAAGGTTGACGCTGCATTTGCAGAAAATAAGGAGATGTGGGATGCACTCCTCTCCAAGTACAACGTAGATACTCCGGATGAGAAGGTTAACCGCATGGTTAACATCTGGAACCAGTATCAGTGTATGGTTACCTTCAACATGTCACGTTCCGCTTCCTACTTCGAGTCCGGTATCGGCCGCGGTATGGGCTTCCGTGATTCCAACCAGGATCTTCTCGGATTCGTACATCAGATTCCGGACCGCGCTCGTGAGCGTATTCTGGATCTGGCTGCTACCCAGTTCGAGGACGGCGGATGCTTCCATCAGTATCAGCCCCTTACCAAGAAGGGAAATGATGCACTGGGCGGAAACTTCTCCGATGACCCGCTGTGGATGATCCTGTCCACCGCTTCCTATATCAAGGAGACCGGTGATTACTCCATCCTGGATGAGCAGGTTCCGTATCGCAACGACGAGTCTCTGGCACAGTCCATGATGCACCACCTGCATCAGTCCTTCTACAAGGTAGCAGGAAGCACAGGTCCTCACGGACTTCCGCTCTCCATGCGTGCTGACTGGAATGACTGTCTGAACCTCTCCTGCTGGTCCGATACACCGGGCGAGAGCTTCCAGACCTATACTTCTCCGAAGTATGGCGATAAGGGCTTCTCGGATGTGGCTGAGTCCCTCTTCGTAGCTACCCTCTTCACCTATGCCGGTCCGGAGTACGTAGCACTCTGCAAGTACAAGGGCGATACTGCCGAGGCTGAGAAGGCTCAGGCTGAGATTGACAAGATGAAGGATAAGATCAAGGAGTTCGGCTGGGACGGCGACTGGTTCATCCGTGCATACGATGATCTGGGACGCAAGGTCGGTTCCAAGGAGAACGAGGAAGGCAAGATCTTCATCGAGCCCCAGGGCTTCGGTATCATGTCCGACATTGGCAAGGAAGAAGGCTGGGCTGACAAGGTGATCGCTGCCGTTGAGGAACGTCTCGGATGCCAGTACGGTCTGGTTCTGAACAATCCGGCATTTACAAAGTATTACATCGAGTACGGTGAGATCTCCACCTACCCGGCAGGTTATAAGGAGAACGCAGGTGTGTTCTGCCACAACAACGCATGGATGATCGCTGCTGCTGCTTATGCAGGACAGGGCGACAAGGCATTTGACTGGTACAGCCGTATCGCTCCTGCTTTCAACGAGGAGATTTCCGATCTGCACAGAACCGAGCCTTATGTATATGCTCAGATGATCGCAGGTAAGGATGCAGGACGCAGCGGTGAGGCTAAGAACTCCTGGCTGACAGGTACAGCTGCATGGAACTTCGTAGCCATCTCCCAGTACATCCTGGGTATCACACCGGATTGGGACGGTCTTTCCGTAGATCCTTCCATCCCGTCTGCATGGGACGGCTTCAAGGCTTCCCGTCAGTTCCGCGGTGACACCTATGAGATCGAGATTCAGAATCCGGATCACGTATGCAAGGGCGTAAAGAGCATGACCGTAGACGGCGAAGCTGTTGAAGGACATGTAATCCCCGTAAAGGGTGACGGAGCAACCCATAAGGTTGTCGTGGTTCTTGGCTAATCATATGAAACGTACGAACACCCCGGCTGCCGCCGGGGTGTTTCTTACGTTTTCTTTCTCATAGAAGGAGGGCGTTCCTCATGAAAAATCCAGAATTCATTTTCACAATCGCACTGGGCATTTTCCTGTTTCTTCTATTCGTCGCAGTACTTATCGCCATCATAAAAATCTGTGACACTCAAAACCGTCGTTTATATAACGAAATCCAGCTTAAAGACGCGATAGAACAACAGAACAAACTGATTTCTCACATAGACTGTGTACATGTTGAGATGCTGAGGCAGATCAATACATTAAATGCCGGGGATCCGGCCCACATTCATCAGGAACCGTTTGATCACACGAAGAAATGAAAGGCTGAAATATGAAAAAGAAAAAAATCCTGCTAGTAACCCTGGCGCTTATGATGCTCACCGGATGTGGAAGCTCCGATGGAAAGAAAGAGGATTCAAGCTCTTCCGGTTCCACCGGCTCCACCGGCTCGTCAGGCTCCTCCGAAACTCCGGGCGGATCAACGGAATCCGGCGAATCCTCCGGCAAATATGCCGGCATGTCCGCGGAAGAGATCACTGCCAGACTGACACTGGAACAGAAGGCATCCCAGATGGTGCTTCCCGCCATACAATTCACCAGTACCTCCGGAATGGAGGACAACTGCTATGGCGGTGTATTGTCCAAAGTACAGACTCTGAACGCCGAGGACTGGAGGGAAACGGTGGACGAGTATCAGGAAGCCGCCCTGGGGTCCGAAGCAGGGATTCCCATTATTTACGGACAGGATGATGTCCATGGCGTAAACTACTGCCTGGATACCGTGATCTTCCCGCACAACATCGGCCTCGGTGCCGCAAATGATCCGGAACTCACTTATCAGGCCGGACTTATCACTGCTGATTAGGCTAAGCTCTGTCATATGCTCTGGAACTATGCTCCCTGTGTGGCACAGTCCGTGGATCCCCGTTGGGGAAGAACCTACGAATCCTACGGCTCCGATCTGGGTATCATTACCGAACTCAGTTCAAAGTACACGCAGGGATTGCTCGATGGCGGTATCATTGCCTGCGCAAAGCATTTTTTTGCAGACGGAAATGTGCTGTACGGCACCGGCGAAGTGTCTGACGTGGCCCGGATCATCGACCGGGGAGACGCGCAGCTGTCCGACTCTGAGATCGCAGATCTTCTGGCGGTGTATCAGAAGCTTGTGGATACCGGTGTACAGACCATCATGATCAGCCATTCTTCCCTGAACGGTGTCAAAATGCATGAAAATGCGGAATATATCCAGAAGCTGAAGAACGAAATGCATTTCGACGGTTTTATCGTCAGTGACTGGAACTCCGTTCAGAATACCACTCCCAATACATACTACGACCAGGTAGTCACCTCCGTAAATGCGGGCATCGATATGTTCATGGAGGTACAGGATTTTGAAACAACACGCGATAATATCGTCAAAGCCGTAAATAATGGAGATGTCACGGAAGAACGCGTGAACGATGCCGTGACCCGGATCCTTCGCGTCAAGATAAACGCCGGCGTTATGGAGGATCCCTTCGGCAAAAAGATGACGACAGTACGGCAGACCACCGGTTCGGCCGAATATCGGAGTGTGGCAGAGAAGCTTGTGGAGGAAAGTCTCGTCCTTCTGAAGAATGAAGGCCAGGTGCTCCCGTTAAAGAGCGGTTCCAAGGTCTATATCACCGGACCGGCGGCAGATAATCCCCAGGCACAGTGCGGTGGCTGGACCATCGACTGGAACCAGAGTCCTTCCTATGACATTTCCGGGGTAACCACAATCCAGGCCGGATTCCGGCAGCTTGCCGGTCAGTACGGTATCGAAGTCATTACAGACCGAAGCCGCGCCGAAGAAGCCGATGTAGTACTTCTTGTGGTCGGTGAAGAGTCCTATGCCGAATGGAACGGAGATACACAGGATCTTCAGTTATGCGGTGACCACGGTCTCAGCGGAAATTCCGCAGCGATCGACGAAGCTAAGGCCCTGGGAAAACCCACCGTTGCATGTATCGTTGCCGGAAGAAATGTGATCATCAGCGATTACGTGAATGACTGGGATGCAGTTGTCATGTGCTATCTCCCCGGCTCCGAGGGACAGGGCGTGGCAAATGTCCTCTGCGGAGGCGCTCCTTTCCATGGAAAGCTTCCCAGTCCCTGGTACTCTTCCATTGACCAGATTCCGTCAGGCACCCCCTGGCTGGAGCAAGGATACGGATTAACCGGTTCGGAATAGGGTTCCGCTTCAACGATTGCCGAACTCACCTCCGACAACCTCTTTCTGATCAATGAAGAATGGTTCGGAAAAAGCATAAATGATCTTAAAGCCGTGTTCGGCGACTTTACCTCTGACCTCGCAGGTCTAAGGAGTGTCAGTACACATTCTTCTCCTACCGGATAACTCAATTTTCTGTCTTGACAGAAGCAGGGATTCTGACTATAATCCTCTTTGTTGTTTATTCTTCAAAAAAATTGGTAAAGGAGAGAAAAAAATGAAGAATGCAAAGAAACTCGTACTTGCAGCTCTTATGATAGCTGTAATGGCATTTGCTCTCTGCAGCTGCGGAGACAGCACAAATTATGACGGAACCTATGTTGTCTTCGAGTCCAACGGAAACAGTGTAGAGGATGCGATCAAGGCTTATGAAGCAATGGGCCAGACCTACACAGCTGAGCAGATCTGCACCATGAAGCTGTATGACGGCAGCAAGTTCGATCTGTCTGTAATGGGAACCACTCTCGGAAGCGGAAAGTACGAGGTTAGCGGCGAGACCATGAAGCTCAGCGATGCTAACGATTCCGGCAGCTCTCTGGACGCTACTTACAAGGACGGTGTTATCACCATCGCCATCAACGGCCAGAGCATGAAGCTGAAGAAGAAGTAAGATGAGTAAGATCCTTACACAAGTTTCATATGCAGTGGTCACGAAGTGATCACGCAAAACAAAGAACACACCCGCAAGCCTGCTTGCAAGGGTGTGTTTTTTTGCCCTTGACATTCCCCTGACATTCTGCTATAGTCAACCCGTATTAAATCTGAAAGAAAGCGAGGTACAAATGATGAGTGCAGTTAAGACAACCCTTGTAACTGAATATAGCATGTTGACCTCGGTTTCCGATATCTGATCGTAGATTCTATATTGGATTTTTACCGTGGCTTTTCCGTCACGGTCTTTTTATGCCCTTTTCGCATTCTTCCGGTCTCCATGCTATATCATCCCTGGAAATTCATCGGGCAAACGCCCTGAAATAACGGAAATTCATGAATATGGAAATGGAGATATCAGAAATGAATAAGATAAAATCAAACAACAATCACCAAATCATCATACGAAAAGAAACCAAGGAAGACTATTATGCAACTGAACTATGCACCCTGCGTGCATTCTGGAACATCCACGGTCCCGGCTGCAATGAGCATCTGATGGTCCATAAGCTCCGGGATTCAAAGGACTATCTTCCCGGGATCAGCAGAGTTGCCGAACTGGACGGTAAGATCGTCGGCGTGATCATGTATCATAAAGCAAGGATCGTTGACGGAGATAAGGAAACAGAGATCATCACCTTCGGGCCGCTGGCGGTGGAACCCACCTGCTTCAATATGGGCATCGGTGGAAAGCTCCTCACCGAAACTCTTGCTCTGGCAAAGGAAGCCGGTTATCTCGGCATTGCCCTCTGCGGCGAACCGGACTATTACCCCAGATACGGCTTTCTCCGCGGCAGGGGATCCGGACTCGAGCATAATATTTACGGAACTCCCGATCCGTTTATGATCTATCCTCTGAATGAGGGCTTCGATAAGCTCCGCGGCAAATTCTACGAGGCAGAGGTTTTCGAAGATTGTGACGATGAGGAAGAAATTGCGGAATATACAAAGAAGTTTCCCTATTACAAGCCCTTAAAGCTCTCCTGCCAGTGGCTCCACGCGGAGAAGCTGGGCCGGATCTCGGAGATTCAGAAAAACAGTTATACGATCCGTTTCTGGGAGAAGGATATCCCGGCCAGGCTGAAGGGAAGCTTCTACGAAGCGGATGCGGAAGCGCTTCCGCTGGTGGGCGATTATGTGACCTTTACCTACAATCCGTATGGGGATTCCACGATCCTCTCCGTCTGTGAAAGATCCGGTCTGCTTCAGCGGCCGGACCAGGCAAAGACCGGTGTGATGCAGTACATGGCGGCAAATGCGGATTATGCCTTTATCGTCACCTCACTGAATGAGGACTACAGTTATAACCGGATCGCCCGTTACGTTAGCGTTGCCCTTCAGGGAAATGTAACTCCCGTAGTGATCCTCACAAAGTCCGACCTCTGCGAGGACGTCGACCGCTACGTTGAAGAAGTAAGAAGCATTTCCGATAAGGTTCAGGTTCATGCGATCTCCGCACTCTTCAATACGGGGCTGGAGGAACTGAACGAATACTTTATCCCGGGGACCACCATTTGTCTCATGGGATCCTCAGGAGCCGGAAAATCCACGCTGATCAATACCCTGTCAGGGAAAGAAGTTATGAAGACCGGGGAAGTCCGCAGGTCGGATTCCACCGGAAAGCATACCACCACCTACCGGCGGCTGATCCAGCTGGAAAACGGCGTCACGATCATCGATACTCCGGGCATGCGGGAGATCGGTATCGCCAATAATGCGGAAGGCGTAAATGAAACTTTTTCCGATATCGAAGAACTTGCATGCCGGTGCAGATTCAGTAACTGCAGACACGACACCGAGCCGGACTGTGCGATCCGGGCCGCGATCGAAAGCGGTGAACTCTCACAGGCCCGCTACGATCTCTATCTTAGTCTGAACGCGGAAAATGAAAGAAACTACGCAAAGAAAAAGGAGATCTCCAAGTGGATCAAGGCTGAGAAGAAGGCCGGGAAGCGTTACCGGTAAAATTGTCGGTACAGGTACCGGTCAGCTACCGGCGTTGCTGTCGGTTTGACCACTGGCAGCTACCGATCCTCTTCAGGGGCAGAATCATCCTCAATAAGAAACGAGTATATACCATGCGCGCATGGCATATACTCGTTTTCATATTACGGACGATCTACGGTCCCTATCCTGTTCTCAAGGGATCCTTCGCCGATAACGTATAATCGTTTAGACAAATTCAGAAGCACTTCTTCAGAATATCGATCATCCAGTCCACATGCTCTTTCTCTATAATGAGCGGCGGGATAAACCGGATCACATTGCTTCCTGCCGTGATGAGGATCAGTCCGTTCTCATGTGCCTTCTTCACCACATCTGCGGCCTTCACATCTTCGGAAAGCTCGATTCCCTGCATCAGACCCATACCACGGTGGTCCACGATCGACGGAAGATCCTTCTTCAGTGCCTCAAGGGCTTCATAGAGATAGTCTCCCACTTCCTTTACATGCGTCAGCAGGTTAAGCTCCTTAAACTGCTCCAGAACATTGACACAGGCTGCACAGGCCAGCGGATTGCCTCCGTAGGTGGAGCCATGGTCTCCTGCCACCAGGATTTCCTCGGTCTTATCATTCACCAGGAAACCACCCAAAGGTATGCCGCAGCCCACCGCCTTTGCCACGGTAAGCACATCCGGCTTCACGCCGTACTGTTCAAAGGCAAACATGGTACCGGTCCGGCCCATGCCGCACTGGATCTCATCCAGAATGAGCAGCAGGTCATTTTCGTCACAGATCCTGCGGATCTCTTCGATAAATGCTTTCTCTGCCGGCCGGATTCCGCCCTCTCCCTGTACGGTTTCCAGAATGATGGCGCTTGTCCGGTCATTCACCAGTGCCTTCACACTGTCGATATCATTATAGGTTGCAAAACGGATGCCCGGGATCAGCGGTCCGAAGGCTTCCCGGTACTTTGCATTTCCCGTAACGGAAAGCGCACCCATGCTCCTTCCATGGAAGCTGTGCTCCATGGCGATCACTTCATGATCGTTCCGTCCGTCCTTTAAGTATCCGAATTTCTTTGCGATCTTCAGGGCACCTTCGATGGCTTCGGTTCCGCTGTTGGTGAAGAATACCTTCTTCATACCTGCTGCTTCCGTAAGCAGCTTTGCAGCCTTCGCCATAGGCTCCGTATAATAATAATTTGAGGTATGGATCACCTTGTCGATCTGTGCCTTCAGTGCGTTATTATAACTTTCGTTCCCGTAACCGAGAGCAAAAACCGCGATCCCCGCGCAGAAGTCAAGATACTCCTTACCGTCATTGTCATAAAGATGCACGCCCTGACCATGATCAAATGCGATCCGGTAACGGTTGTAGGTATGGATCAGATGGGATTCGGCTGTACTGATAATATCGTTTGTTGTCATCATAAGACATCGCCCTCCTTTTCTACGGTTCCCGGGTTGTTAATAAGATTGTTCGATTGTACCACGCAAAGACGGCCTTTTCAAGTTGTATTTTTGAACGGGTCACTACTGCGCCCTTCACCTGATCGTACCTGAGGAACCGCATGAAACCGTCTACTTTCTCAGTTTCGTACCCTTATTTCCCGTGCAGCAAAGCTTCACTCTGCTGAAGGCCACATCCTCCAGGGAAGCATCCGGCTTCCCTGCAATGGCCGCTTCAATGGTGTCTCCCTCCGTCAGCTTGATCAGCATGATACCGGTCGCACCCTTTCCCTTGAAGGAAATGTCGCTGATCTTAACTCTTACATAGAAGCCCTTGGCACTGCGTGCCATCACCTGATCATTCTCGTCCACCGGTCCGATCCAGATGGGTGTCTCACCCGGCTTTCCTGCCGCCGCCTTCTTGCGGGAGGTATCGAAGGCCGAGCCTTCCACCCGCTTCGCGTGTCCTTCTCTCGTTACGAAGAGGAGGTTCTCATCCGCGATCTTTTCCGCAAGAGTTATGTAAACTATATTCTCGGTCTTATCCATTTCACAGAACTCGAAGACCTGAATTCCCTTATCCGAAAGCTTGGCGAAAATGCCCTTGCCGGTCAGCTTCTTCCCCTGCTTCTTCACCAGCTCGCTGACCTTCACGGTGTAGACCCAGCCGGCATCGGTAAAGAGCAGTACCCTTTCGTTGGTCATCACGTTGACGGACGCACGGTATTCCTTTTCGATCTGCTCCGCGTTCTTCTCATAAGTGGAACGGTCGATGCACTTCAGATAGTAGAACCGGTCAAGGAGCACGGTCACTTCCACCGGCTTCTCTTCCACCTTCTCCACCTTAACCTCACCCAGGTCATGAATCCGGGTCTTTCTGGGCTTTCCGAAGGCCTTCAGTTCTTCCATATCCCGGATCATCTGATCCCGCATAGCCGTTTTGGATGCCAGCAGTTTCTGATACTTCGCGATCTTCTTCTCCGCATCCGCCAGTTCCTTCCTCAGGACATCCACTTCCAGACCGATCAGCCGGGAAAGACGCATGGCCAGGATCGCATCCGCCTGCTTCTCCGTAAAATGTAACTCATGGGCATCCATTTCCGAGCCCTTGTAACGGAACTTGATCCCCTCGGTCTCGCCGGTCATCAGGCACTTCTTCGCCATGGCCAGTGTCTTGGAGCCCCGCAGGATCTCGATGATAAGATCGATCACATCGATGGCTTCCAGAAGGCCCTGCTTAACCTCACGGACATCCTCCTGCTCCGCCAGCAGTTTGGTATATTTCTTGTTATATACATCGGATTTGAAACGCGTGTACAGCTCCAGGATCCGGCGAAGACCCATCACCTCCGGCTTTCCCCGGTTGATGCAGTTGATGTTCACACCGTAGGTATCCTCAAGCCCTGCCTTCTTGTAAAGGATGTTGATGATCTTCTCGATCTCCTCATCCGTTGTACCCTTCTTTACATCGATGGCAAGACATTCGCCGTTCTTATCACCCCGGTCCGCAATGTCCACCACCTGCGGAAGTTCCCGGTTCCGGGTCAGCTCGCCCACGGTGGTAAGGAATTTCTCGGTACTTCCGATCATGGTTACGGGAAGCTCCGTCACACAGATGGATTTCCGTCCGTAGCCAGCATCGCGCACCTCCACCTTTCCGCGGATCCGAAGACGTCCCTGTCCCGTCTCGTAAATGGAGAGCAGGGTCTCCTTCGAAGCATTGATGATACCGCCTGTTGCGAAATCAGGTCCCTGGATATATTCCATCAGTTCCTCCGTGGTAATGTCCGGGTTCCGGAGATATGCCACGGTGGCATCGATCACTTCATTCAGATTATGGGTCGGAATATTCGTTGCCATACCGACCGCGATACCCATGGAGCCGCTCACCAGAAGGTTCGGCACCTGGAAAGGCAGATAGGTGGGCTCCGTCTCCTCACCGTCAAAATTCGGTACGAAGTCATCCTTACAGAACCGAAGATCCTTCATGCAGGCTTCTTCGGTATATTTCGAGATCCGGGCCTCCGTATAACGCATGGCAGCAGCACCGGAGCCGGACACATCGCCGAAATTACCATGGGGATCCACCAACGGGATCGGCAGCTTCCAGTTCTGGGCCAGATTGACAAGTCCTTCGTAAATGGAGCTGTCTCCGTGGGGATGATACTTACCCATGGTATCACCCACGATACGGGCACATTTCCTGTGAGGTGCATCGGAGGAGGTAAGCTCGGACAGGGAGTAAAGGATCCTCCGCTGTACCGGCTTCAGACCGTCCCGTACATCCGGCAGCGCACGCTCCGTGATAACGGACATGGCGTAATCCACGTACGCCTGGCCCATTTCCGATTCATAATCTACTGTACTTATTTTTTCAGGCATGTTGATATTCCTCTTCTTCGCAAACCAACTGCGTTATTTGAAATTTACTCTACAGATCCACGTTCGCTTCCCGACTGTGTTTCTCTATATACTCCCGGCGCGGACCCACCTCATTCCCCATCAATGTATGGGTGATGGAGGTTGCCTCAGCCACGGAATCGATGGACACCTGTTTTAAGAGCCGGTTCTCCGGGTCCATGGTGGTCTCGAAGAGCTGCTCCGCATCCATCTCACCAAGTCCCTTGTAACGCTGGATGGTAAACTTCTTCTGATGGGCCTTGCGGTACTTCTCCAGTTCCGCATCCGAGTAGAGATACTTCATATTCTTTCCGTCACCCACCCGGTAAAGCGGCGGGATCGCGATGTAGATATGTCCCTCGTTGATCAGATCCGGATAGAAACGGTAGAAAAATGTAAGCAGCAGCGTGGCGATATGCGCACCGTCCACATCGGCATCCGTCATGATGATGATCTTGCCGTAGTTCAGTTTCGACATATCGAAGTCGTTGCCGTAGCCCTGCAGGAAACCGCAACCGAAAGCGTTGATCATGGCCTTGATCTCGGCATTCTCCAACACCTTGCTGACCGGAACCTTCTCCACATTCAGGATCTTACCGCGGAGAGGAAGCACCGCCTGATATTTCCGGTTTCTTGCGGATTTTGCGGAACCGCCTGCGGAATCACCCTCGACGATAAAGATCTCGCATTTCTCCGCATCGTTGCTTTCCTGACGGACCAGCTTCCCGTTCCCTTCAAAGGAGAACTTGCTGAGATTGATCTTGTTCTTCTCATTTGCACGCTTCTTGGAAAGCGCCACCGCCCGGTCTGCGATATCCTTTAAGACCTCATAATTCCGGTCGAAATAGATGGTCAGCTGCTCCTTTACGATATCGTCCACAGCCTTCACCACGTCCGTATTTGAAAGCTTGGTCTTCGTCTGTCCCTCGAACTGGGGATCCGGGTGACGCACGGAGATCACGGCCACCATTCCGCTCCGGATATCCGAACCGGAGAGATTGCTGTCCTTCTCCTTCAGCAGACCCAGATCATTCCGGGCATACTGATTCACAACCTTCGCAAATGCGGACTTCCAGGAGGTCACATGGGTACCGCCCTCCGGGTTTGTGATATTATTGGTAAAGCCGATGATGTTCTCATCACCGTCCTCGGTCATGACAAAATCGATCTGTGCCCAGATACCATCCCTCTCCCCCTGGATCTCCACAATGGGGGATGTGTGGGTGAGGCCCGTGGCGATATCCTCCACGAAGGCCTTAAGTCCTCCGGGCTGATGGAAGATCTCCTTCTCCTCACCATCCCGCTTGTTCCAGAAGGTGATGGTAAGATCCGGATTCAGATAGGCCGTCTCCTTAATACGCTGCTTGATGGCAGAGCATTTGAACTTGATGGTCTCGAAAATGGTCTCATCCGGACGGATGGTGACCGTTGTTCCCGTGTGCTTCGCGGGAATCTTCTCTCCGGCGGAATTCTTCGCCGAGGACTCGGAGATCCGCTCCTTCGGCAGCTCGCCGTCCACCAGCTTGGTGGTGGGAACGCCGTATGCGTAGGTATCGTGATAGACGTATCCGTCACGGAAGACATCCACGATCAGTTCCTTCGACAGCGCATTTACGACTGCGGAACCGACACCGTGAAGACCACCGCTGATCTTATAGGTGGAGGAGTTGAACTTACCGCCCGCATGAAGCACGGTGTATACCACACGCTCCGCCGGCATCTTCTCCGTGGGATGCATGTCCACCGGCACACCGCGTCCGTTATCGGACACCGTGGCCGAACCGTCCTCATTTACAACCACATCGATCTGCGTGCAGAAGCCCGCCAGATGCTCGTCCACGGAGTTGTCGATGATCTCCTGCACCAGGTGATTCAGACCGCTCCGTCCCGTATTTCCGATATACATGCCCGGCCTCTTCCGGACCGGCTCAAGGCCCTTTAAAACCTCGATCTTTTCTGCATTATAAGCCATAGGTAACCTACCCTTAAATAAAATTGGTTGGCGCTTTGCCGGACCCGCCGGAAAGCGCCAACTCATTATAGTATATAGGGTTCCTTGATGTCAAGCACGTGCCGAACATATATTCGTGTAAATGCATGAGTTTCTTTACTCCCGGATCAGCTCGCAGGCCGACACCTTCTTACGATCGGGCATACGCTTTGCCCGGGATGACCTTCAGATGTACTTTTCGATCACACTCTGGTCCACAACCTCTTTTCCGAGAAGAGTGATCGCCCGCTGCGGACAGCGGTTGATGCATCGATAGCACATGGCGCACCTGTCATGAGGCACTGCCTTTCCCTCCTCAACGGAAATGTTCTTCATCGGGCAAAGCTTCGCACATACGCCACAGCCCACGCACTTCTCCGGATCGATCTTCAGATTCTTCGAATACTCCTTCGTCATATGTCCGAAGTATAACCGCTGACCGAAGAGACCCGCCATACGGGGAAGAAATCCGATTCCTTCCTTTCTGGCTTTCCTCTCCTTCAGAAACCGGGCAGCCTTCCTTGCCTTCTCCTCAGACCTTCGGATGGTTTCCTTATTCTTCTCCAGCGGATGCTTCAGAAGCTTCACGTCTCCGATGCTGTCCGGCATCTTCGCATGCAGACCGCCGATGACCTTCGCACCGTACTTCTCCAGCTCCCGTGTAAGCATCCCCGCACCGTCTCCGCTGAAGAGGCCCTGGGTAGCTATGACAAAAACATATTTTCCATCCCAGATCTCCTTATGCTCACTGATATAGTCCCGTACGATCTTCGGCACGGTGCTGTACTGCACCGGATAGGAAAATGCGATCAGCTTCGCCTGCTTCACAGCCGAAGCCGTCTGCGCATCCTCGATGGAATATACTTTCGTTGCCGGATCATACTCGTTACAGAAACACTCCAGAATATATCTGGAATTTCCGGTCCCGCTGAAATAAATGCCTACCATGCTATCCCCTGCTCCTTTACTGATCACATATTTCACATATCAGGTATGTGGTCCCATGATAACACATGCATAGGCTGAAGTCATTTACATCTGATTAAAAAACGATAAATATCTGATAAATGTAAGGACCGGAGCTGATCAGTCGAGGATGTGAATCCGGTAAACATCCGCCGCTTCCCCCTCATACTCGAAGCTTCTCTCATACACCCCGCCGTTCCGCAGGATAGTTTTCACGGAGGGGTCATTCGTACGCTCCACGGAAAGCTGCAGGGACAAAAATCCTGTCTCCCTTGCCCTGTCCACGATCATTCCCAGCATCTCAGTGGCATATCCCTTCCGACGTTCGGAGGGGCGCACACTGTATCCGGTATTTCCGAAGTCCGTAAGAAATCCCTTCAGTTCATGCCTGAAATCGATGACTCCCACGATCCTTCCGGATCCGTCCACTGCGAAATACGTGTCCGTCACCACCCAATCCGGGTTCACCGTCTCCGGACTGATATTTGCGGTTACCGAGTCCAGCCACTCCTCATAGGAATCCATCTGATCCAGCAGTTCCCCGCCGTTGATGATCCGTTCCCCGTTCTCCAGAAACTCTTTCTTAAAATCCAACGCAGCCTCTTTATGCTCTGCCGCAGGTCTGACCAATCTGATCTCCATTTTATTTTCCTCCCGTCAAAAGCTCCGTCACGTTCTTACTGTAATTCCCCGCCGCCTTCTTTCCGATGTCCACCACCCGGGACCACATCCGAAGTCCCTGATAATAGTACAGGATCATCTCCGCAGCCGCCTCCGGATTCACCTTACGGAACTCTCCGGTTCGGATCCCATAGCGGATCAGGGTCATCCAGCGCTGCTTCGCCCTTGCCTCCAGCGCCGTGAACTCACTGTCATTTTCTCCCGTATTCGCGTATTCGTAGATGGCCAGGCTGAGAGACCTTTCCCTCTGCAGGATGGCCTCCTCCACATACTTCAGGGTTTCCTTCAGGATAACCACCGCACTCTCCTTCCTTCGGATCTGTTCATCGAAGGAATACTCGTCTAAGATGAGTTCCCGGAAGATCTCCGACGTGGAAGAAAAATGCCGGTACAGTCCGCCCCGGCTGAGACCGGTCCTCTCGCAGACATCGGACATGGTCACATCCTTAAAGCCCTTCTCTGCAAAAAGCTCCGTAGCGGCATCCAGTATCATTTTCCTTGTTTCATCACCCTTTCCTGCCATCCCGTATCCTCCTTTGCAGTTTGCGACACTTATGTCGCTTTTTATAATACGACACGTGTGTCGCTTTCGTCAACCATTATTTTCTGCATTCATTCTCCCCGTCGAAATGCCGTCAATCGTCACATTCTACAATTTTTTTCGTCTTGATTTTCCCATGTTTCTATTGCGGAAAATCTCTCTGATTTGCTAAAATAAGGCTTGGGGTTTTGCGCATTTAACGCGCATGTATTGGAACAATAAAGGAGAAGGAAAAGTGTCAGAACGTTACGATGTAGTCATCATCGGAGCGGGGAACAGCGGCCTTACCGCCGCCTGTCGTGCCTCCGTGATGGGACTCAAATGTCTTTGTATCGAACGTCACAACACGGTTGGCGGCGCTGCTGCCAGCTTTGTTCGCGGACGCTTCGAGTTCGAAGCATCCCTGCATGAGATCCAGGACTTCGGTCAGGGGGAAATGCGGGGTCAACTGGGACGTCTTTTTGACGAACTGGGAATCAAGATGGAATGGCTGGAGATTCCGGACGCCTTTCGTGTCATCGTCGAGGACGGCGGTGAACGTACGCTGGATGCCACCGTCCCGCACGGACGGAAGGAATTCACTGATTACATGGAAAGTGTCTGTCCCGGATCCAGAGAATCCATCGATCTTTTTTTCGACGCCGAAGCCGCAGTCGGACGCGGCCTGGAGTATCTTGGCAAGAGCCGGGGCAACCCGGATCCGGAGCTCCTTCGGACAGAGCATGCTGAATTTATGAAGATCCTGTCCCTGTCAGCCGGCGAATTCTTCCGTATCATCAATATGCCTGAGAAGGCGATCGACATCATCAGTGCCTACTGGCCCTATCAGGGCTCCGATATGGAGACCCTGGACGCCGCCCGGTACATCATGATGGCGAACAGCTTCTTTCGAGGCGGAGCCTACATGCCGAAGATGCGGTCTCACGAGATGGCAAATGAGCTGGAGAAGGCTGCCAGACGAAAGGGTTGCGACTTCTGGTTCAATACAGAGGTTTCAAAAATCCTCACAAAGGACGGTGCCGTCTGTGGCGTGGAAACCGCCGACGGGCGCCGGGTTGAATGTTGTGCAGTGATCAGCAATGCATTTCCGGATGTGGTCTATACGAAAATGCTGGACAACAAGAGTCTCATCCCGGAATTCGAGCTGAAGAAGGCCAATGCCCGCAGCTACGGCTTCCGTGCCTTTGTGCTCTATCTGGGACTGGATGCCACCGCAGAGGAACTGGGAATTAAGGACTACACCGTCTTTATCTATCCCTCCACCGATACAAAAAAGCTGTTTGAACAGACAAAGAATGTTGATCTGGCCGGAAACTGTCTTCCGACTCACCTCACTTCTACCTGTCTGAATGTGGTGAATCCCGATGCCACACCGCCGGGAACGTGCCATTTTGCACTGACAACCGGATATGTGTCAGACCTCTGGGAAAAGGTACCACCGGAGCAATACAACAGGATAAAACGCCGTATCGCCGACGATCTTCTGAAACGCTACGAGGAGGTCATGGGTATCGACATCCGTTCCCATATCGAAGAGATGTCCATCGCAACACCGGTGACCTTCGCCAGATACATGGGGACTCCCCAGGGTACGGTGTACGGCTACCATTCCTCCTACTGGGACGGTATGTCCGCACGGACCCTTGCCGGTGGGCGCGAGCAGACGGTTCCCGGTCTCTTCTTTGCCGGTGCACATGCAAACCGCATGAGTGGATTCTTCCCCACCCTGACCGGCGGCGACCTGACCGGCCGCCAGGTGATGGGGTATGTAATGTCGGGAGGTGGACAGTCATGAGCAGTGAAGCTTTAAAGAAGGCTCTGGCCGACATCTCCTGCGACGCCTGCCAGAAGAAGCTGCAGGTCCGCCAGCAGAAGATCTCTGCCGCGCCGGCAAGTCTTCCGAAATATGATTACGAAACAAATGTCACCGCCCGTACACTGCATCCCGCGGAGCAGACCATGGTGATCCACGATGTGATCGACCTGCCGGATGCAAAATGCTACCGTCTGAAGGAGACCGACATCAACCTGCCTCTGGCGCCCTTCATGGCCGGACAGTTCGTCAGTGTATTCCTGAAGATCGGTGACAGCATACTGACACGGCCCTATGCCATATGCTCCTCTCCCGCCGATGTGAAAAAGGGAGACTATGCCATAACGGTAAAAAAAGTAAAGGACGGTTTTGCCTCCGACTATATCCTGGAAAACTGGAAGAAGGGCGACCGGATCTCCATATCCGGTCCGGAAGGAAATCTCTTCTACGAACCCATGCGGGACGCAAAGGAAGTGATCGGCCTGGCCGGCGGAAGCGGCATCACCCCCTTCTATTCCATGGCACAGGCCATCCGTGACGGGGAGGAGGACTTCTCTCTCACCCTGCTTTACGGCTGCAGGAAGGAATCGGAGATCCTGTTCCGGAAGGAACTGGATGCCATCGCCGCAGAGTGTCCGAAATTTAAGGTGGTCTACGTTCTGTCCGACGAAGAGAAGGACGGCTACGAGCACGGCTTCCTCTCCGCCGAACTGATCGAAAGATATGCCCCGGAGGACTACAGCGTCTTCGTCTGCGGACCGGGCGCCATGTATGGTTACCTGAAACAGGAGCTGGCGAAGCTTCCTGTTCCCGGCCGGCGGATCCGGTACGATGCCCGGGGAGAATACCATCATCCCGAAGAGGATCCGGAATATCCGAAGGCCGCTGCCGGAAAGACCTTCCAGCTGACGGTAGACCTTGCCACCGGCCGGCGTGTGATCCCGGCCAAAGCCGGCGAAAGCATCCTCGTGGCACTGGAACGTGCGGGGATCAAAGCCGAGAGCCGCTGCCGGAGCGGTGAATGCGGATTCTGCCGCATGCGTGTAAAATCCGGTGATGTCTATACCCCAAAGGCCGCTGATCATAGAAAGATGGCAGATGCAGCAGACGGATACATCCATGCATGTGCCGCATTTCCGACCAGCGACTGTCATATATTATTAGACTACGACCGGGGAGAAGTAGTTAGAAAGGTGAAAGATATGAAGAAAAAGGAGAAACTTGTCAATATTATCATGGCGATCATCATCTCCGCCATCATGGGAGTGTTGTTTGCCTTCCTCACACGAAATAACGCGGATGCGAAGGCACTGGAGAATATGCCTCCGGCACCGGTAGCCTATATTCTCAGCATCCTGGAATCCATCACGGTGGGTGTGATCCTGGCTCTCATCATCCCCATGGGAAAATGGGGACGCGGACTGGCTGCAAAGGCCGGAGCAACGCCTCCTTCCATGAAATTCACATTGCTGAACTCCATTCCGTTTGCAGTGATCAACGCCATCACCATCTCGGCCATCTGCAGCTTTATCGGAGTAGCAACCTCCTACGGACACATTGAAGATCCGAATAAGCCCGCCATGATCGTTATGTGGCTCGGAAACTGGCTGAAGACCCTTCCGATCTCCATCTGCGTCAGCTACGTCCTGGCAGTACTGATCTCACCCTTCGTTGTACAGGCAGTGGGTCTCGGAGGCCCTCCGACCGGCGGCGACCAGCCGAGAGACTGACAGTATGGCCCGAACCGGCGCCCGACAGGGGCCGGTTCGCCAAAGTCTCATATAACCATCATCTAAGAGGCCGGTAGCTTCTCACACGGAGATAAAAGGGACAGGTATGATTCAACGACATGTTGAACCGTACCTGTCCCTTTTTTCTATCCATCCTTCCGGCCGGTCTGCCTACGCCTGCTTCTCCGCCACCAGGATACAGTTGGAATCCGGATACACATCCGGCTCCAGTGTTACCAGCGGACGAAGATGCTCCGGATAGCCCGGTTCCAGAAATGCCTCCGCCCGAAGCACCCGGGCCCCGAGGCGTTCCAGCACCTGCCGGTACTCTTCAATGGTATAATATCCGAACTGCTCCTGCACCTCATGGCTGTAGGATTCCTGCCCCCAGGTGTAGGTATAGAGAAACTCCCGCATAAAGTCCACGCAGCCACTGACGCGAAGTTTCTCCGGATCTACCGTGATCCGTTTATCCTCAATATCCGTAAGGCCCTCAAAATCATGAACATAATTCTGAAAGAAATCCAGCCCCGCCCTCTGGTGGAAGGTGACCGTAAGGAGCCCTCCCGGATATACGCATGTTGTCCCGGCCGTTGGATCCTGTGGCGGCCCGGATAACTGAACTCCCCTCTCTGCCGCTTCCGCCATACGCTTCGCATCCACCGCGGATATGGTCCGCACACCGTCACGGATCACGATCCGACCGCCGGGTGCCAGTGAATCGAAGGCATTTCGAAGTGCCTGTTCCACCACCTCCGGCCGGAACCGTCCCTCCGGGGTTTCGGTATAGGAGAAGATCTCATGAATAATGGACGAGAAAATGATGGTATCCACCCGTCCCTTCTCTCCCTCCACCAGGAAGGGGCCGTCTACGAAGTTGTGCCGCTCCACGGTCCAGTGATGCCCTTCGGCTGCCCGCTTTTTATTCAGGACCCCGATCACATTTTCCGAAATATCCGTTCCGATCACATGCTTTTCGGGGAACCTTTCCTCCAGAAGATCCAGCAACACACCGCCGCCGCTGCCCACATCCACCAGAATATCTCCGGTCACAAAGTCCACAATGGAATTCTTCGTGGATTCCTCCGTGCTGTTCATGGTGGCCAGGTACTTATCCTCATTGTTCAGCCGGTCGAACTCATCCCGCCGGAAACCGAACATGTCATACAGCACGGTGATGCTCTTCTCGAAGGTGAGAAGGCCGCTTTGCTCCGCCTCGACACAGAAATCGATCAACTTCTCACAGACCCTTGAAAACGAGAAGTCCACCAACGCGGCTTCTCCCCGATGCCGCACATCCAGCGCCACATTTTCCACACTGTGATCCCGAAGATACTTCTCTATGATGCGTTTCTTGTAGACATTGATATGCTTCTTCCCTTCATAGTCATAGTACAGGCTGTCCGCCAGGGGCTTGAAGGAAATGATGTTCGTATCCCCCAGTCTGTCCAGCAGTGCTGAAAGGATCTCCAGCACCTGATCCGCATCAAAATCCGAAAGCGCCGCCTCGAAATACCAGAGCTCGTACCGCGGAAAGAGTTTCTCCCGGAAGAAGTCCGTCAGTTTCTCCGGAATCTCCGGAAGTCCGGGCAGAAGATGGCGCACCCGGAATTCAGCCGGGAATTCCTCCGTATCTCCCTCCAGGATCCGGTCGATCAGTCCGTACACATCCGCCCGGATGCGGAGCCAGAGATCCTCCGAAACGCCCCGGATGATGCATTCATTCAGGATGTACAGGATCTCACGAAGCATATTCTTTTCCAGCGGAAGCTCCGTCAGGGGTGCATTTCCGGATACGGGCACTTCCCCCCGGAGACACTGGCCGATCATACCATGGGTTTTGATCAGGGTATATATTATCTGATCTTCCTCCTCCGGAACCCGGTCCGACGTTTTATCCTCCGGTCGGACAGATTTCACTTCATCAAGGTAGATCTTAGCCGAAGCGATATTATGAATATCCAGCGGATATCCTTTCCCTTCCCAGACGGCCCGGTCTCTCGCGGTTCCGCCCTTCGCCACCTCGGACCACTGCAGTACCTTCCGGACAATCCGCTTCGTCTCCGGAGCCCCATCGCTCCTTTCCAGAACCTCCAGCGTCCGGAGCACATAATCCAGCGTCTCCCGGCCCGTGATGCTTCCGACCGCTTCCACCCGCTCCACATTGACCGCCCGGTTCTCCGTAAAATACAGGTACTGATACCACTTCTTCGTTTTATATGAATGATCCGTATGATCCATCATCTTCCATATCTCCCTTCGTCATGTAGTCGGACACATCACGCCTCTTTCGAACCGTAAAATGCATCCAGCTTCCGCCGGAACAGCATGGCCGGACGGTGGCCCGCACCGGTCACCGTGATACCGGTTTCTTCCACAAAAGGCGCGATCTTCCTCCGGAAATTCGGTGTCAGCAGCTTCTCCCCCAGGATGATCTCATGGGTCTCCTGAAGCGCATACAGGGTAAATGTATCCGGCATCAGATCAAATACGATCCGGCCTGACTGCTCCGTTCTCTCCCGAAGCGCCTGAAACGCCCGAAGGATGATCTCCGCATGATCGAAGGCAATCCCTTCGCTCTTCACGATCTTATAGGCGGTCTGTTCATGATGCTTCCGGAAGGACCGGATTGCATCGACCACAGCCGTAAGCAGGGTATCTCCATGTTCCAGCCGCAGGGTATAACGTGAAACCAGCTCCGCAGTGTCCTGCTTCACCTGCTTCTTCCGTTCCTCCTGCTTCACATCGATGAAGAACCAGGCAGCCTCATTTGCATCCGATCCGGCGGATATACGACAGCGCTCTGCATCCACCAGTGCCAGGAAGGCCTGGGACACGATCCAGCCTCTGGGATCACGATCCGGCGCACTGAACATGCCGAAGGGTTCCAGAAATGCACTGTCCACGGAGGTCTCCTCCTTCAGTTCCCGAAGCGCCGTCTCCTCTATGGTCTCACCCCTCATGGCAAAACCGCCGGGCAATGCATAATAATCCTTATAGGGAAAACCGCCTCTTTTTACAAGCAGCACTCCCAGCCTCTGCGCCGGATCCTTCCGGTAGTCCTCCGATTCACCGGCATTCAGGATGGCAAATACGGCCATGTCCGCCGTGAGCGACGGCCGGTCATATTTCGATGCATCATACCCCTTCAGGTATTCCTTCTCCTCTTCCGACATAACATATGCTTTCATATCCTTCTCCAATCCCTGTATATAACCACTGTGCTCCCCATGAATGCATGGGGCATGTACGAAGTTCCTACCGTCCGATGCCCCGGATCCGGGCCCTTCCGCATAGCGGAAACCACTTGGTTTCTTTAAAAAAAGCGCGGTCGTGACAAGCCTCGTCACGGCCGCTCTTCACATATGTATCTTATAATCATACTGATAATATTTCAACCATTTTTCACCCGCATAAATGAAAGATATTATCTTTGCGCAATGAATCCCCCGATCTGCCTCCCTTTGACTTCACACTTGCCCGTGTCTCCCCATCGGAAATGTAGTATCCGCGCCGGATCACCGGAGATACGGCTTCATTCACATGTGTCACCGCCAGGGTGATCCGCTTCCTGCATGCAGCCGGAAGTCGTTCACTATCATAATCCTCCCGGATCCGCCGCAGGAGTGCAGTCTCATCCAGTATGCCGTACCGGATGGTTCCCTGATGGGGGTTCGGAACATTTGTCAGATCCTGCATGGTTTCGTTGATCGCAGCCTTATCGCACTCTTCATCAAAGCGTCCCGCTCCGTGGCGTGTGAGATATGTTCTTGTGACGTAGCATACTTCCACATCGATCCTGCATAACGCCTCTGCACCCTGCCTGCGGCTGTACGCTGTATGTTCCTCTCTCCATACGTCCTTCCGGTCATTCTGAAGGTTCTTCGGAACATACCGTCCATTTCCTGCAGTGTCTGCAGTATACGGCTTCTTCCGGTTGTCATATACATTCTCTACCATATGGATATACTCCCGGATCAACTCTGCCGGATTCCGGAATCCGGTATTGCTGGGTGTGGTATTGCACCCGTATTCTCTTCTGCACCGGTCCAGCAGGAGTCCCTGCCCGTTTTCGAAAATGATCCTGTCATATTCTCTCAGCACCTCAATCCTCCGCAGTTCTGCGTGCCTGCTCATCTGCCGGAGGTCATAGATGTAATTTTCAATCAAACCTTCGTCGTTTAAAATATCCCTCCATTTCTCCGGAATGTCATTGATTCCCGCAGCCGCAAGCCGCCGCTGCATGTAATCCCTGCAATTTCCTTTCAAATATGTGTAAACCGCCGCATCCGTCATATCTGCCAGTTCCCCCAGCCTCTTTCCGTCACGGAGCAGTGTCTCCCAGATTCCGATGCCGCAGCTTCCGTGGCGCCCATCCCCCCGGGATTCTTCCAGAATCTGATTCGTGATCATATCATAGGGTGTGGAAACCGGGCATTCCGGATCCATAAATATCCTGCCCGTACTCCTTTCCGTAAAGGTGCCATACAGCCTGTTCCCTCCTGTACCGCTGCCCTTCCCGGAAGCACCGCCGCCTTTCCCGGAAGCCGCATCACTGCCCGGGAAGCAGTTCATCAATCCGTCCTGCCGGAACGCTCCCTCCTCCGCCAGTGCCCCGAACTCATCCATGAAGATCATCGGATTCACGATGAAATAAGACGGCAGCCAGGTATCCGCCCCCGCAAGGGTTCCGGATCCGAAATGATGGAAGACATGCCGTACGCCTTCCGGCGTGGTGACCGTATGTCCCCGCTGGGCTCCGCCGTTGCTGCAGACTACGATGGTCTTTCGTCCGGCCGCTGCCGCACCAGCCGCAAAATAATCCGTCATAAGTCCTTTGCCTTCGTCGCCGAAATTTGCTCCGATCACAACCTTGATATCCTGCATACGGTCACCTCCTTTTTCTTGAGATCCTTCGCTTCGCTCAGGATGACAGCGAAAGCGCTATGTATTAGCTAACGCATTCCCTGCCCAACCCGGCCGAGCCGGGCCGGCCCGGAATGCTATGCTTCGTACCAGCTAACGCGCTCCGGTTCCGTTGGAACCGGAAGCGCTATGCTTTACCACTCAATACCCGCCGCTTTGGGGAGTTCCACACGGCCACGGAGCAGCGCGTCATTTCCGGCTCTTGCAGTTACGATCCGCACGATCTCATCCGCTATGGTATCCAGTTTTACTTCCTTGAAGAATTCCGGCTCCATCAGTTGCTGCCATGTACGGATATAGCCTTCGCTTCTTACACTTCTATGATCCACAAACAGGTGGAATACATCGTATTTCTCCTGTACCAGGGGATACAGTTCTTCTGTCTCAACATCCTTCATACCGGATATTCCGAGCACCTCGCCCAACCGGTCTCCCGGCAGGTACGGATTGACGCCTTCGTCTCCCATGGTGATGATGATTCCCTTCCTGCCCCGTTTCCAGGCATCCAGCCGCACATGATTCAGTGCGAAATACCACGCCACGGTGTAGGATTCGAAACTGTTACCGCCTCCACCGAATTCAAAGTACACCTTGTCAAGCTGCTCGGCGATCCGGATATCGGATTCAAACTGGGATACCTGCAGCGGGCATCTGTCATAGGCCAGATCGCCGATCCCCATTACCATGAACTCCACATCCTTCACCTGCTGATACAGACGGGTTATGATCACATTCAGACGTTTTGCCACCTCAACCGCTGCCTGTCCCATGGAACCGGTCACATCCAGGGCCAGGATCACCGGAATTGTCTCCGGATGCTCTTTCGTGTCACAGCATTCCCTCATCACATCCTTCGGATCCAGCATCGGATCCAGCGCACGGGCCGAGAACATTTCCTGATTGCTGAGGTTCCCTGCCACACGTCCGTCTGTTCCTACCGTTCTTCCCATTCTCCTGGAATAACTCCGAAATGTATCCTCTCTCCATACTCCGCTTCCCATAGCTGCCTCCTTTCTTTACACAGACACTTTACCGTCAGTATCTTCCTCCGGATCTTCCATGTCGAAGATGTCCTCAAAGAGCCCTTCGCCGCCTCTTCCCATCAGCAGCAGCGGAAGCATTCCGGACATCCCTCCGTTTGACGATGCATTTCCGCCCTTCATCATCTCGGACAGCATCATGTACTTCAGGATCCTGTTATTTCCCTTCTTCGGATCCGCCCCGAACATGGATACGATCTTTCCGTAGAAATACGTATTTCCCATGAATATGTTCCGTTCCGGAAGGATCTGCTCTACGGTGGAATCCTCGTAATTGATCGCCGTGATCCGGTTGGACTCTGCCTCCATCACGCACCTGGGTTTCCCGTTCACCAGAATGATATCGCCGGTCTTTACGCGGGTGGTGGGAATCAGGAAGAAGAATTCCTCTCCGATCTGAAATACGAAGTTGCTGCAGTTTACCAGCTGTCCCGTGGCATTGTTATAGGTTTTGTAACCGTTTGATGTTTTGATGGCGATCTCCCCGTTCATGGACAGCCTGCACATACCCGGTGCGATCTTGCCAAATATACCATTCATCAGATTGTTCATATTTCCACCTCCTTCTTCTGCCGGTATTGTCCGGATCCTCTTTTGTACGTTCGCGCTTCTTATTATCATTTTGATTATATCTTTGGCGTGACTATATCTTATTATCTTTTTGATAATATGTCAAGTGTTTTTTATTATTTCTTTTTTTATCTCCGACCGGGACGATAACCAGGTACGGCAGACCTAAGGAGCGGACTCACATACGGAACCGGATGGACGCACATATGTACAGGACGGACGTACATATACTGCCAGGCAGATCTCGCGCCTTCCCTGCATATAAAAAGAAGGCACAAATGCGTCCTGAAGCAAATGTGCCTTCCTGTTCTCCGGCCATCACCGGTTATCGATATTCACCTTTATATCATTTCCGTACACGGATCACCGGACGAACGCCCACATTGTTGTTGCAGACTCCGTTGCCGCCATCATAGAGGCTTCCGCAATCCGAAATATATGCTGCATAGGTCTGATCCGCACCCATGGTACGAAGCCACCATTCTCCGCATCCGCTGTACCACTCCGAAGTGCTGGCGCCCTGAACACCCTGCTGAAGCGCATACTCGGTCGCTTTGGCAGCTCCGTCCTTATTGCCCTCATAGGTATAGGGGATCGGCGATGTGGCACTGAATTCCTGCTGTGGGAAGAGTTTTTCCGCCTCCTGATAGCTGAGGAGGTAAACCTTGTCCTGCGTATCCTTTCCGCAATCCGTTTCATAATATTCATTATCCGGCGTAACCACCTTTGTGGTAAGGATCAGCTTCTGTTCTCCGGAGTTAAATGCGGTACTCAGGAAATCCTTATTCAGCCACGCCCGAAGGTCGCATGTCTCCCAGGTGACCGCCTCCTCCTGCTCATGGAACTTCTTACAATCCAGCAGGGACTCACTGATCAGTAAAACGCCGGTGCCATCCTGCTCCAGCACCTTCCACGCGATCCGTTCCGGGCCGTTCGCCGTATCATTATCCTGCTCATATACACCGAACCGGATCACATCGCCCGCCTTCACCGATGAAAAATCATAAGCCGTTTCATCCAGTATTCCGTTATCCTTAAAGAAATAGGGTTCGCCGCCGATCACCTGCCGGCCGGTCTGCATCACTCCGCCGGTGCTGCCGTCAGCAAAGATCCGCACAGCAATCCCGCAGTAAGCAGGCCCAGTGCCTTTCTCTTCATCCGCATCATCCGCATATCCTCCTTCCATGTTTCCAAAAAAGGCGCCGCGAACCG
>JAFRWY010000066.1 GCA_017437905.1 Eubacterium sp. | reverse complement strand
GCCGCAACCATGAGCGCCGAAGGCGCGACGGACGCACGAAGTGCGGACGGGTTGCGGCCGGGCCGGTCGGTACTGCAAATAGTTATCAACCCTAAACTGTTCTATTGTCCCGCATCATACTCCCCCAGCGCGGCCTTTGTGAGTTCCACATCCGACGGGCACGGAACATACTCCCGCCCGTATTTCTGCCGCGTCTCATCCCCTTTTCCGGTGATGAGGATCAGGGTCAGTCCTTCGCTGTCCCGGATCGCCGCCCGGATCGCTTCTCCCCGGTCTTCGATCATTTCCACGGGACATGCAACATACTGTGCGATATCCTTTGAGATCTCCTCCACCGGTTCCTCACCCGGATCCTCGGCGCAGAGATAAACCTTTTTGCTGAACTGTCCGGCGATGGTCCCGAGATCTTTTCTGCGGACCAAGGCTTTCTTACCCGGACATCCGAATACGGAAAGGATCGTATGTTCGGGATATTCCTCCTTCATGGAAGAGAAGAGCTTCTCGAAAGACAGCTTGTTATGGGCATAATCCACGATGGCAGTGATCTTTCCGTCTGCGGAGCTGTAACTCTCCATGCGTCCCTTGGACCGTGCCCGAAGCAGGCCGGAGCGGATGAAGGGAAGCGGGATCCCGTAGACATTTGCGATCGTGATGGCTGCCAGGGCATTTTCCACATTGAAAAGTCCGGGGATCGTAAGAACGAACTCCTCGTCGAAACGGTCACATTTCACACGGAAATGGGTCTCCGTCCCGACCTTCCGGATGTCATAGCCGTACACATCGCTTCCTTCCTTACAGCCGAAGGTGATCACCCGGTCGGATTCCTTTGCGGCTTCCAGCACATCCTCCAGACGATCCGTACCGGTGTTCATCAGGGCGGTCCGGGTCTGGCTGAATATACGCAGCTTGGAAGCAAAATAATCCTCCATGGATGGATGCTCGATGGGACTGATATGATCCTCGGAAATGTTTAAGAACACGCCCACATCGAAGGTAATCTCATCCACCCGGTTGTATTTCAGGGCCTGAGAGGAGACCTCCATGGTCAGAAAATCGATATTGCTGTCCACCGCATTCCGGAAATGACGCATCAGTTCCACGGATTCCGGTGTGGTGATGTGGGATTCCTGCAGGGACACGCCGTCGTAGGTGTCGATGGAAGAGATGACCGCGCTTTCGGGTTCCCCGCGGTCAGCCAGGAAATCATCCAGGATGGCCTTCAGGAAATAGGTGGTCGTGGATTTTCCCTTGGTTCCCGTGATCCCTGTTAAGTGCAGCTGGGTTGCGGGAGAGCCGAAGAAAAGGTCTGCCAGATACGGCATGGATCTTCGGATATCGGATACCAGCATGGCAGGAAGATCGGTGTTATGGTACAGTGTCTCACTGACATAGCAGACAGCACCCCGGGCAGCTGCATCGGCCACATATTCCTCCCTGAAGGCTGCGCCCTTGCAGATGAAGAGCGTGCCGGGAGTCACGGCTTTGGAATTGTAGGTAAGGCCGGTGATCAGCGTGTCTTTTACTTCGGGGAACTGGCCCTTCACAAGAAGGTGGGCTTCCCGAAGCCGCCGGGCGTAGGTTTCCAGTGTATATTGTTTCATATTCGGGTCCTTTCAACGATGAGATTCTTCCGTCGCGTTGCGCCTTCGGAATGACATGATCAATTATAATACTCTTTAAAATTCTTATACTGCCGGAAATGATTCTTCCACATCCGGAGCATCCGGTTCAGCCGGTTGTCTCCCTTCAGGAAGACGGGGTTCACGTATTTCTTCTCTTTCAAAAGCTTCTTCAGTTTTACCAGATTCTCTTCCTCGTAGACATACTTTTTGGCAACCCCCTTCGGGACCATGAGCCAGAGGCGTTCGGACTTAGGGGTGGTGAATTCCAGCGGGTGATCGTAGATATACTCCTCCACCAGCAGTTTCGCAATATTGATGCCGGAGCCGGTCACGTAGAAGTTGGACCGACCCTGTCGGGTATTGATCTCGAAGAACTTATATTTTCCGTCCCTCCGGTCATACTTGATGTCGAAGTTCGAGAAGCCCACGTAGTTCAGCTCCTCCAGCAGGGCCTTGACGCGGTCATAGAGATCGCTCTTAGGTTCGGTGATGATCACGGCGTGATTGCCTTTTCCGTGGGGCGTATGCTCCTCCAGGAGCACGTGTCCGAGGCACATCATCTTCACCCGGCCCTCGTGGTTGGAGTAGCAGGTGAGAACCCGCATATACTCATCATTTCCGGGGATCATGTCCTGCAGGATGAGAGAGTCCTCGTAACCGGCTTCGAAAATGTCATTTGTCACCTTCGCCAGCTCTTCCCGGTTCCGGATGGTGTAGACCTTCTCCTGGGTGTCGAAGGGATGCTCCCAGTACTGAATGCCGTTGGAGGGCTTCAGGATGATGGGGAACTTGAAGGGAAGCTCCATGGCCGGATCCATGCCCTTTCGGAAAATGACGGTGGCGGGATGATCGATCCCGTGCTTATCGCAAAGCTGATAGAAGAGCTCCTTCTGCTGGAGGCTGTCCATCAGAGAGAAGTCGATGTAGGGCGCGATCACATTTTCCGGAAGCTGATTCTTCACCTGGGACAGGGTCGCCACATAGGAATCACCGCAGCCGATGGCGATGATCTTTTTCTTTTTATGTCTGTTCGCAAATTCCGTAAGCGCAGGCAGAAGAACTTCCTTCTTGTCCATCTCAGGATTTGCGGTGAAGGAAGTGATCTTACTGTTGTAGCTGGGGCCTGTGGGAAACTTGCCGAATACGCGGGTCTTAACACCGTATGCTTCGTAAAATGCGCGCGCCACACTGTAGGTGTTGATGTCGCTGGCGAAGACAACGGGAATGAAAGGTTGGGTCTTGAATTCCATAGTAATTCCTCTCGAAAAATAGTCTCAAACAATGTACAAAACATTATACCACTTTGCAACATTCTGTGGTACAATATTTTTGTATGACGTGTTTGAAATACATGCACGAATTGTTTTAGGATGGTAACATGGAACAGACAAAGCATATGCTGGGAATCCTCGGCGGCATGGGGCCGGAGGCTACCAGCGTACTCTATAAAAGAATCACGGACCGTACCGTGGTCTCCTGTGACCAGGAGCATATCAATATCCTGATCTACTCCCATGCGGGACTGCCGGATCGTACCGGCTGCATCCTCTGCGGTGAGGGAGAGCAGCTCTGGGATATGCTGGCGAAGGACGTACAGCTGCTTAAGAATGCGGGCTGTGAGTATCTTGCGGTACCCTGCAACACCTGCCATTACTTCGGAGACCGTTTCCGGGAGGCGATGGACGGGCATTTCATCGATATGATCCGGGAGACGGCGAATTATGTGGCGAAGCGGAGATACCACAAGGTGGGAGTTCTGGCGACGGACGGAACGGTGAGGGCGGATCTTTACCGGAAGGAACTGGCGGCACTGGATGTGGAGGCCATCTATCCGGACGAGAAGCATCAGAAGGATGTTATGACGCTGATCTATGATCAGATCAAACGGGGAGAGAAGGGTGACAAGCACCTCTTTCAGGGCATCGCACAGCATATGCATGCCCGGGGCTGCGAAGCGGTGGTGCTGGCATGTACGGAGCTTTCGGTTTTTGCCGTAAACCATGAGCTGACAGGCGGTTTCTATATCGACGCCATGGAAGCATTGGCCGAGCGGTGCATCGAAAGTTGCGGAGGCGTTTATTCATATTGACACAGGCGTTTTTCGGTCCGGCGGCGCCGGGAGAAGAGGAGCGTGTGGGTTGCCTTACTTGGGGGGAAGCGTATGAAGAAGGTTGTAATCACACTGGCCCGACAGCATGGCTCCGGAGGGCTGAAGGTAGCAAAGCGACTGGCAGAGGAACTTGGGATCTGCTGTTATGACAGTGAAATGTTCCGCCTGGTCTCGGACGATGAGGCCATGCATGACACCCGGGTTGCGCATGATGCCCGGATCAAGGATACCCACCTCTTCGATGTGGCGAAGGAGACCTATGACGAGCATCCGGACGATGAACTGTTGGAGAAGGACGAGCTGATCCTGATGCGGAACATGTTCGAATACCAGTCGGATATCATCCGGAAGCTGGCGGAGCAGGAATCCTGCGTGATCGTTGGACGCTGTGCGAACTACATCCTGAAAGACAGGGAGGACACCATCAGCGTATTCATCCATGCACCCATGGATTTCCGGCTGCGCAGGGCATCATCGATCCATAATCTTCCGGAGAAGGAACTGGAGAATTATGTGCGCAATACGGACGAACGGAGAGCCAGTTATTATCATATCTACACCGGAGGAAACTGGCTGGATGCTTCGAATTATGAGCTTTCGCTGGATGCCAGCCATTTCGGGATCCGGGGTTGTGCGGAAATGATCCGGAAGTATCTGGAGATCCGTTTCCCGGATGAAGGAACCCCGTAACGGAAAGAAGCGTCATTCCGGATCTGATTAAGGGTGTGGGAAAAAAATTATATTTGAGACGAAGATATAAAAAAGTGCAGGAGAAGGAGAAGAACGGCATGAAGAAAATCGCGTATATTGCATCCGAGTGTGTACCATTTATCAAGACGGGCGGTCTGGCAGATGTAGTCGGAACGCTTCCGCAGAAGTTTGACCGGAATGAATACGATGTCCGGATCATCATCCCGAAGTATATGTGTCTTCCGGAGAAGTTCCGGAACAATATGAAGTACCTGACACATTTCCATATGGACATCGGCTGGAAGCAGCAGTATGTGGGTGTCATGTATCTGGAATATGAGGGAGTTCCCGTATATTTCATCGATAATGAGTATTATTTCAACGGATATAATATCTACGGTGATCTGAAATGGGACATCGAGAAGTTCTGCTACTTCTCCAAGGCAGCGCTTTCCATCCTGCCGAGCATCGGTTTCCAGCCGGATATCATCCATTGCCATGACTGGCAGGCAGGTCTGGTGCCGGTATACCTTCGGACCATGTTCAGTAACAATCCGTTCTACAGCAACATGAAGTCCATTATGACGATCCACAATCTTCAGTTCCAGGGCAACTGGGATATTGAGACCATCAAGGATTATTCCGGACTTCCGGACTATGTCTTTACGCCGGACAAGCTGGAGTTCAAGAAGGACGCTTCCATGCTGAAGGGCGGTCTTGTCTATGCGGATAAGATCACGACAGTTTCGAATACCTATGCCCAGGAGATCCAGACACCGTACTTCGGCGAGGGTCTGGACGGTCTGCTCCGTGCACGGTGGCAGTCTCTCTGGGGTATCATCAACGGTATCGATTACGAGGTTTACGATCCCGCGAAGGATAAGAAGATCGCTCATAAATACACGATCAGAAACTTCCGGAAGGAGAAGGTAAAGAACAAGGTGGCTCTGCAGAAGGAGCTGCATCTTCCGGAGGATCCGAATGCATATATGATCGGTATCGTATCCCGTCTTACGGATCAGAAGGGTCTGGACCTGATCGACCGTGCCATGAACGATATCATGACCGACGGAACCCAGCTGGTGGTTCTCGGTACCGGCGACCGGAGATATGAGGATATGTTCCGGTATTATCAGGGCATTCATCCGGCGAAGCTGTCCGCAAATATCTACTTCAGCGACGAGCTGTCCCATAAGATCTATGCGGCCTGCGATTCCATCCTGGTACCCTCCAGATTTGAGCCCTGCGGCCTGACGCAGCTGATGGCGCTCCGCTACGGTGCACTTCCCATCGTCCGTGAGACCGGTGGTCTGAAGGATACGGTTCAGCCGTACAACGAGTTCGAAGGAACCGGAACCGGTTTCTCCTTCGCAAACTATGATCCGAGAGAGCTTCTGAATACCATCAATTATTCGAAGCGGATATTCTTTGACGATAAGGAAGCATGGGCGGCCATGCAGAAGAGAGCCATGGAACAGAACTTCAGCTGGAGCAATTCGGCGAAGATCTATGAGGAACTATATAATCAGATCTAAATCCTGCTCCGGAACAGAACCGTTCCGGAACGTGGAGTATTTTCCGTAACATGGAAGCTTTGAAGCGGAGTTAACGAAATGGCATATAACGGAATTACAGTCAGCGCGGTGGCGGAGGAGATCCGTCGCCGCGCTGTTGGCGGAAGAGTCGTGAAACTGCAGCAGCCGGAGAAGGACGAGCTGCAGATCACGATCAAAAAAGAGAAGGATACGGTGAGACTGCTGCTAACAGCGGATGCGGGACTGGCCAGGGCATGTATCACGGAGAAGCAAAAGCCCTCTCCGATGACGGCACCGGCTTTTCTTATGCTGCTCCGGAAGCACATCGGAAGCGGACGTCTTATGTCGGTGGAACAGCCGGATTTTGAACGGATCCTGGTATTTACCTTTGAGCATCTGGATGAGATGGGAGACCCATCGGAGAAGCGCCTCATCGTGGAAATGATGGGCCGCTACAGCAATCTGATCTTCGTGGATAAGGACGGAAGGGTCCTGGACTGTGTGCACCGGGTAACCCCGGATATCAGTTCGGTCCGAACCGTACTTCCTGGCGTGCAGTATGAATCCGCACCGTCCCAGGGAAGGAGAAATCCCCTGGAGGAGACAAGGGAAGGCTTCCTCTTGGCTCTGAAAGAAGAAAGCGGCATGGTGGCCAGGGTGATCCCGAATCTCTACACGGGCTTCAGCCGGGTGACCGGAGAGGAACTGGCCCACCGGGCCGGGGTACCCGGAGATACTCATACGGAGGCTCTGACGGAGGATGCAGGGGAACGGCTTGCGGATGCATTTTACGGTCTTATGGAGAAGATCAGGGCAGGAGAGTATGCGCCCTGTGTGGCGTTCGAGAACGGGGCACCGAAGGAGTTCAGTGCATTTTCGCTGACGATCTATCCGGAAGAGGACCGGCGGTCCATGGATTCCGTCTCCGAAGCCATGGAGAACTTTTATGACCTCCGGAGCCGTACGGCGCTGATCCGGCAGAGGTCCGCGGACCTTCGGCAGGTGGTAAAGACTGCCCTGGAGCGTACGGCAAAGAAGCTGGACCTGCAGCAGGAGCAGTTCCGGGATACGGAGGACCGGGAGCAGTATAAGGTCTACGGCGAACTGCTGAATACCTACGGATACGGACTGGAGCCCGGAGCGAAGGAGCTTACCTGTACGAATTATTATGACGGACAGGAGATCACGATCCCTCTGGATCCTACCCTTACCGCCGGAGAGAACAGCAAGCGGTATTTTGAGAAGTATAACAAGAAGAAGAGGACCTACACCGCACTTCTGGAGCAGCTGGAGACCACGAGGCAGGATCTGGAATATCTTCGCAGCGTATCCCTGGCACTGACCCTGGCCGAGGACGAGTCGGATCTGGCGGAGCTGCGAAGGGAGCTGCAGGAGAGCGGATATATCCGTTCCGGCGGATCGAAGAAGGGAAAGAGGAAAGAAGCCCCCGCCCGTCCGCTGCATTTTGTGACGGAGGACGGATACCATATCTATGTTGGGAAGAATAACCTGCAGAATGAGGCCCTCACCTTCGAATTTGCTTCCGGAAATGATATGTGGTTCCATGCGAAGCAGCGGCCCGGTTCCCATGTGATCGTGAAGCGGGAAGGACGGGAGGAGCTTCCGGATCATATCTACGAGATTGCGGCGGGTCTTGCGGCATATTACTCCTCCGGACAGGATGCCCCGAAGGTGGAGGTGGATTATACCGAGCGCAGGAACCTGCATAAGTCCCCCGGTCAGCCGAAGGGCTTTGTGATCTACCATACGAATTATTCCATGTTGGCAACGCCGGACCGTTCAAGGGTTACGGAATGCGGGTAAGACGGAGGGATGCTCATTTTCCGTATGCATCGGAGTGATTCCAAGGTTGAAATGAAACAGGTTTTGCGATATAATAAATTGTCTATGGCCTGAAGGAGGGTGTTGCGGTTTTGATCCCTGATATCAGGACTTATGCGGAAGACACAGGTTTGGAGAAACAGCATGATTCAGAGTATGACCGGCTTCGGCCGTGCAGAGTTGATCGATGAAAAAAGAAAGCTGATCGTGGAGATGAAATCCGTGAACCACAGGTATGCGGATATTACGATCAAGATGCCGCGGAGGCTCAATCGGTTTGAGGCGGCGATACGAAATGTACTGAAGGATTATATCTCCAGAGGTAAGGTGGATGTATTCATCACCTACGAAAATCTGGCAAATGCGGAGGTGGCTGTCCGTTACAACCGGGAGATTGCCGCTGAGTATGTGAAATACCTCCGTGAGATGAATCAGGAGTTCTCCCTGCAGGAGGAACTGAAGGCAACGGCTGTCGGCCGGTTCCCGGAGGTGTTCACCCTGGAGGAAGCGGCGGAAGAGGATGACGATGAACTCTATGCATCCCTGGAGAAGGTGGTACGGGAAGCCGGCGGGCATTTCGTGCAGGCCAGAACCGCGGAAGGAGAGAACCTGACGAAGGATCTTCTGGAAAAGGTGACGGAGTTAAAGGGCATCGTAGAGAAGATCGAGGAGCTTTCTCCTGCCATTATCGAAGATTATAAGGTCCGTCTCCGGGAGAAGATGGATGAGTTCCTGCAGAGAAATGATATTGACGAGAACCGGATCGCCGCAGAGGTGACGATCTTCGCGGATAAGATCTCCGTGGATGAGGAGATGGTCCGTCTCAGAAGTCACGTGGACGCGGTCCGCGGGATCCTGGAGGAAGGCGGAGCCGTGGGACGGAAGCTGGACTTTATCGTGCAGGAAATGAACCGCGAGGCGAATACAACCCTTTCCAAGGCAGGTTCCCTGGATGTGACCGACCTGGGGATCGAGTTAAAGACCCTGATCGAGAAGATCCGGGAGCAGATCCAGAATCTGGAGTAAACTGTCATCCTGAACGGGCGCAGGTGTACCGGTGTTACATGGGTATGCGCCGGTCATTGACCGGGCGGCAGCGCATGGCGAAGGATCAGTGAGGGATGGGATTCACCGACTGACGTTTCACAGCGACATGATAAGATATTCCGCCTGTTGCGTACAGCCTCGGGCAGAAAGGATGATTCACATGAATAAAAAAGGACAACTGATCGTGATCTCCGGCTTCTCCGGAGCAGGAAAGGGAACCGTGGTAAAAGAACTGGTCGGAAGATACGGCTACAGCCTGTCCATTTCCGCCACCACACGTGCCCCGAGACCGGGCGAAGTGGACGGGAAGGATTATTATTTCAAGACAGAAGCGGAATTCCGCAATCTGATCGACTATAACGGACTGATCGAGTGGGCCCAGTATGTGGACAATTTCTACGGAACCCCCCGGAAGTTCGTTGAGGATGAGCTGGCTGCAGGTCGTGACGTGATCCTGGAGATCGAGGTCCAGGGCGCTGCGATCATCAAGGAACAGTATCCGGATGCCATGCTGCTGTTTATCACCACAAAGGATGTGGCGACGCTTCGCGACCGTCTCATGGGACGGGGTTCCGAGACAGAGGAGCAGGTGAAGAAAAGGATACGGCGGGCTGCGGAAGAGTCCGAAATGATCGGAAATTATGATTATATCGTGATCAATGATGATCTTGATACTTGCATTGAGACCGTACATTCGGTTATACTTGGCGGTAAATGCAAACGGGAACGGAACGCGGAGTTTATCGATCAGCTGCAGGCCGATTTCCGTGATGAGCCCTGAGAGGCATGACGTCGTAATTGATCGTACGGATATCCGTGCGTTACAGAAAGGAAGGAGATTATTATGATTCATCCGTCTTACACAGACCTGATGGAGGTTGTTAACAAGGAAGTGGAACCGGGCGAGCAGCCGGTGGTTCAGAGCCGGTATTCGATCGTGCTTGCTACCGCAAAGCGGGCAAGACAGCTGGTGGCCGGACAGGATACACCGCTGATTGATCACTGGGAGGGCAGAAAGCCTCTGTCCATCGCAGTGGATGAGCTGTATCGCGGCAAGGTAAAGATCGTCGGTGACGAGGATTAAAGAAATGTATGCGTAAGCAGGTGGCGGCGTCACCTGCTTTTACGCATATTTATAACGATTCCCGTTGCCTGCGGGATTCATCCCTGATGAGAGAGAAGTCCATCGGGAACCGGAGTAAGGACCCTGCATTTTACTGATCCCGGAGCATAACCGGGCCTGGAGATATACGGATGTACGCAGATGTGATCGTAGACATATCCCATAAAGCGGTTGACCGCACCTTCTCCTACCGGATCCCGGAGGAACTGGAGGAGACGGTTTCGGTGGGGACGCCGGTGATGATCCCCTTTGGCCAGGGCAACCGGGCCAGAAAGGGATATGTGATCTCCATCAGCGACACCACCCCCTGGGAGGAATCAAAGGTAAAATCCATCCTGCGGGTTCCGGAGGGAAGTCTTCCGGTGGAAAGCCGCATGATCCGGCTGGCGGGATGGATGCGGGAGCGGTACGGCTGCACCATGATCAGTGCGCTGGAGACCGTGATGCCCGTGAAACAGAAGGTGCGGTCCGTAAAGCAGAAGGTGGATACGAAGCAGTTTGAGCCGGAATTTCTTCCCATCGAAGGACTGAATGCGGATCAGAAACGGGCGTATGAAACCTTTGTGACGGAGTATGATGCCGGAATGCGGGGAACCTACCTGCTGCACGGGGTAACCGGAAGCGGGAAGACGGAGGTCTACCTGCAGATGGCGAAGCATGTGATCCGGCAGGGACGGAAGGTGATCGTCCTTGTGCCGGAGATCGCCCTTACCTACCAGACCGTGGCACGGTTCCGGACTGTCTTCGCAGACCGGATCGCCATCCTGCACTCGGGTCTTTCCAGAGGAGAGAAATACCGGGAATTCCAGCAGGTGCTGGAGGGAACGGCGGACATTCTGATCGGGCCCAGGTCGGCGCTTTTTGCCCCGTTTACGGAGCTGGGGCTGATCATTATCGATGAGGAGCATGATACCGCATATAAGAGCGACACGATGCCGAAATATCACGCCAGGGATGTGGCTCTGGAACGGAGCCGTCTGGAAGGAGCGGCGGTGGTTCTCGGATCTGCCACACCGGCCGTGGAAAGCTACCGGGCGGCGGAGGAAGGCCGATATACCCTGCTGTCCCTGCCGAACCGGGTGGAGGAGCGCTCTCTTGCGGAAACCGGGATCGTGGATCTCAGGCAGGAACTGAAGGAAGGAAACCGGAATATCCTCTCCAGAGCGCTTTACGCAAAAATGACGGAGGCTTTCCAGCGGGGAGAACAGGTGATGCTCTTCCTGAACCGGCGTGGCATGAACAGTTTTGTGTCCTGCAGATCCTGCGGAGAGGCCATCCGCTGTCCGAACTGTGATGTATCCCTGGCACTGCACGGGAAAGACACCCTGCTCTGCCACTACTGCGGACATACGGCGAAGCTTCCGAAGAAATGTCCGGCCTGCGGTTCCGGACTGATCGGCGGTTACGGCATCGGAACGGAACGGGTGGAACAGGAAGTGCAAAAGCTCTTCCCGGATATCAAAACCATCCGGATGGACCGGGACACCACCCAGAAGAAAGGTGCACACGGTGCGCTGCTGCAGGCGTTCCATGACGGAAAGGCGCAGTGCCTGGTGGGAACACAGATGATCGTAAAGGGACATGATTTCCCGAAGGTGACGGTGGTCGGTGTGCTGCTGGCGGATCTCGGACTTTTTGACAGTGATTTCAGATCCGGAGAACGCTGCTTTGATCTTCTGACACAGGCGGCAGGCCGTGCAGGCCGCGGAGAACGCCCCGGAAATGTGGTGATCCAGACCTACCGTCCGGAGCACTATGTGATCCAGACCGCAAAGACCCAGGATTATCTGCAGTTCTATACCTATGAGATCGCGTACCGGAGGCTTCTCGGATATCCGCCGGTGACCCATATGCTGGGGATCCTGATCACCGCCAAGGAAGAAAAGACCGCGGTTACCTTCTCGGAGGAGCTGGCGGCCCGTCTGAAGGCGGGAACCGGGGCGGAAGAAGTACCGGATGGGACAGAGAAGTCGGGGAAGCATAAAAAAGAAGGAACGGGCTATGTGCTGACCGGTCCGGGAAATGCGTATATATACAAGCTGAACGAGGTTTACCGCCGTGTGATCTACGTCCGGTCGGAGAAGGAGGAGCTTCTTACGAAGATACCGGAGGCTCTGAAGGAGATTGTGGATGCGGCGTATGCGGAGCGGGGAATTGAGGTGCATTATGATTTTGACCCGCTGCACATCATTTAATTCGAGGAGGATAGGAAAATGGCAATCAGAAATATCAGAGTGGACGGCGACGAGATCCTGCGGCAGCCCTGCAAACCGGTTAAGGCCATGACACCCAGGATCAGCGAGCTGATCGATGACATGTTTGATACCATGTACGAAGCGGGCGGTGTCGGACTTGCCGCACCGCAGGTAGGCGTGCTCCGCCGGATCGTTGTGATCGATGTAATGGATGAGAATCCGCTGGTACTGATCAATCCGGAGATCGTGGAACAGGACGGAGAGCAGATCGGAGAGGAAGGATGCCTCTCCCTTCCGGGACTGTCCGGAGAGGTGGCACGCCCGGAACGTGTGGTCTGCAAGGCCCTGGACAGGAACATGGAGCCCATCACCGTGGAAGGAACAGAACTTCTGGCACGGTGCATCTGCCATGAGCTGGACCATCTGGACGGAGTTCTCTACAAGGATCTGGTGATCGACGGACTTCACCGGGTGGAGCCCCACGAGGAAGAAGACGGGGATGATGAAGAGGAAGAATGATCCGGATCGGAACCATGTCAGCGAAAGCTGACCCGGAACCCGCGCCGGGTCTTACAGGCAAGATTTGAACGGAGGATAGGAGGAAGTACATGCGTGTGATCTTTATGGGCACACCCGAATTCGCGGTGGCCGCACTGAGCAGTATCGCAGAGGCCGGACACGAGATCGTGGCGGTCTATACTCAGCCGGATAAGCCGAAGGGCAGGTCCGGGAAGCTGCAGCCGCCTCCGGTAAAGGAGAAGGCGCTGGAACTCGGTATCCCGGTGGAACAGCCGGAGAAGCTCCGGGGGGAGGAGAATGCGGAGCGGATCCGCAGTCTGGAGCCGGAGATCATCGTGGTGGCGGCCTACGGACAGATCCTTCCGGTAAGTATTCTGGAGATCCCGCCTTACGGCTGTATCAATATCCATGCATCCCTGCTTCCGAAGTACCGGGGAGCTGCCCCCATAGAGCGGAGCATCCTGGATGGAGAGGAAGAGACCGGTGTGACCACCATGTATATGGCCAAGGGGCTGGATACAGGCGATATGATCGATCAGGCAGTAACGAAGATCCTGCCTTCGGATACGGGGGAGAGCCTTACGAACCGTCTGGCTGAAATGGGCGGCACCCTGATCCTTCAGACCATGGAGAAACTAAAGCAGGGGACCGCAGTCCGGACACCCCAGAAGGAAGAGGAATCCACCTACGCGAAAATGCTGGATAAGGCCATGGGGCGTATGGATTTTACGAAGCCCGCAGCAGAGCTGGAACGGGCGGTCCGGGCGCTTTATCCCTGGCCCTGTGCCTACACCACCATCGGGGGACACAGTGTGAAGATCCTCGGCGCAGAGGTAACGGACCAGACGGGAACTCCGGGAACGATCCTGGAGGTGACGAAGAAGTATTTCACCATCGCCTGCGGAACCGGAGCGCTCCGGATACGGAAGCTGCAGCCGGAAGGAAAGAAGCCGATGGATACGCCGGCCTATCTGAACGGGAACAAACCGGATGCCGGTATGTCGGTGGGTGAAAGCGCGGAATAATATGAGGATATCCCACGGGAGAGACCGTGGTTTTCCGGGTATGAAGGAGCTTAAGACATGGCAGGAGGAAAGCAGAAGGAGAGGATTTCGGAGCGGGATATCGCCCTGGATATTCTTCTTGATATGGAACGAAACGGAACGCTTTCTTCCAGGGCGCTGGAGGACGGGCTCCGGAAGATCCAGTTTGAAGATAAGGAGTGCCGCGCCTTTGTGAGCCGGCTTGTGGAAGGAACCACAGAGTACCGGCTGCAGTTGGATGCGGTACTGGATCACTACGCAAAGGTACCGGTAAAGAAGCAGAAGCCGAAGGTACGCTGTATCCTGCGGATGAGCGTATATCAGCTGCTTTATATGGACCGGGTGCCGGACCGGGCCGTGCTGTCGGAGGCAGGGCGGATGATGCGGGCCCATCATTTTGAAGGCCTGTCGGGCGTGGTGAACGGGATCCTCCGAAGCGTGCAGCGGGGGATCGAAGCCGGTGAGGTACAGGCGCTGATCGAAGGCTCGAGGGAACTGAAGTTTTCCACTCCGGCCTGGCTGGTGGACCGGCTGACGGAGGAATACGGAGAGGAACGATCGGACCGGATCCTGGCATCCTCTTTTCAGGAACGCCCCCTTACCATTCGCTGCAATATGAAAAAACAGTCGCCGGAGGAACTGGCGGCATTTCTTAAGGAGAAGGGTGTGGAAGCAGGTTCCGGTGCACTTGGTGCAGCGGCACTGACGATCCCTTCCATAGACTTTGTAAGGAGACTTCCCGGCTACCGGGAAGGAAGATTCTCCGTGCAGGATGAAAGCTCCATGCTGCTGGTGGAAGCCCTTGGGATCAAAGAAGGGATAAGGCTGCTGGATGTGTGTGCGGCACCCGGCGGAAAGTCCTGCTATGCGGCGGAACTGGGAGCCCTTGTCACCTCCCGGGATATCAGTGAGGAGAAGACGCAGCGGATCAAGGAAAATGCGGAGCGGCTCGGACTGGACATTACCGCGGAGGTACGGGACGCAACGGAAGAAAACCGGGAAGATTTCGAAAAATACGATATGGTGCTGGCGGACGTTCCCTGCTCCGGTCTCGGGGTCATGGGAAGGAAGAATGATATCAAGTACCATGCATCCCCGGAGAGCGTAACGGAGCTTGCGAAACTGGGACAGGAGATCCTTCGCTGTGCGGCGAAGTATGTACGCCCCGGAGGAAAGCTGATGTTCTCCACCTGCACCATCCTGGCAGAGGAGAATCAGGAGGCGGCGGAACATTTTCTTGCAGAACATCCGGAGTACCGGAAAGCGGAAGAGAAGCAGTTCCTGCAGGGGATCGACCCCTGCGACGGATTTTATTACTGCCTGATGATACGAGGAGATTCTCCGGCGGAAACTCCGGACTCATAACTCCGGGATTCCGAGTTAAGGAACTGGTGGGACTATCCGGGAACCGGATTCTCCGGCCATTGTCCTGGAATGATGACCCGGGTATCCTGAGTGAGGGATCCCGCGGGACGATCGGATGACCGGATTCTTCCGGGGTTGTCCCGATGACATTCGATGTGAAAGGATATAATGGATATGGACCAGGAACGGCCGGATCCGGCTTCCATGACGGAAGCGGAATTAACTGAATACGTGACAGCCCGGGGCTGGCCGCGGTTCCGGGCGTCCCAGATCTTCGGCTGGTTTCATAAAAACCGGGTACAGGATCCGGAGGATATGAAGAATCTTCCTGCGGAAATCCGGCAGGTGCTGTCGGAGGAGATCCGATCGGTACGGGAATGGAAGCGTCTTTCATCCAAAGAGGACGGAACAGTGAAGTTTCTGTTCCGGCTCTTCGACGGGCAGATCCTGGAGACGGTATTCATGCCCTATCATCACGGCAATTCCCTCTGCATCTCTTCCCAGGCGGGGTGCCGCATGGGATGCCGGTTCTGCGCCTCCACCATCGGGGGACTGGTGCGGAATCTCACTCCTTCGGAGATGCTGGGACAGATCTATCAGGCGGTGAACCTGATGGGGCAGCGGGTGGATAATGTGGTGGTCATGGGCACGGGAGAACCCATGGATAATTACGAGAATCTGATCCGTTTCCTTCATCTGGTGTCAGACCCGAAGGGATACAACCTAAGCCTTCGGAGCATTACGGTATCCAGCTGCGGGCTGGTGCCGCAGATCCGCCGGCTGGCGGAGGAGGGGCTCCCCATCACCTTTGCCCTGTCCCTGCATGCAACCACGGATGCGGAGCGGAAAAGCCTGATGCCGGTGGCCAACAGCTATACCATTCGGGAGACTCTGGATGCATGCCGGTATTATTTTGAGAGGACCCACAGACGGGTCACCTTTGAGTACAGTCTGGTCAGCGGGGTAAATGATACCCCCGCCCATGCGGAGCGGCTGGCACAGCTTCTTACGCCCCTGCACGGCCATGTGAACCTGATCCCGGTGAATCCCATCGAGGAGCGGGATTTTCAGCGGAGCGACACGGAATCTGTGGCCAGATTTAAAAATATACTTGAAAAATATCGAATAAATGTTACTATTAGAAGGAGTATGGGCAGAGATATTGACGCCGCCTGCGGGCAGCTGAGACTCCATGCCATGCAGGACGAATACGCAGAGGAGTAGTGATTTGGTTTCGATCGGAAAGACGGACACAGGGAAAAGAAGGGACAACAATCAGGACAATATCTTTGTCAGTGATGTGCCGGTTGGCCCCCTGCCAAATCTGTATATCGTAGCCGACGGCATGGGAGGCCATGCAGCCGGTGATTTTGCGTCCAGATATGCGATCCAGATCGTGGTGGATTTTATCAGAAAGTCCACGATCAGGAATCCGATATCTGTTCTTCGTCGTGCTATGATCTATGCCAATAACGAGGTATATAAAGAAGCCGAGAAGGATGATTCCAAGGGGGGCATGGGTACCACCATGGTTGCCTGCGTGATCGTCGGGACGGAACTGTACTGCGGAAATATCGGGGACAGCCGTCTCTATGTGGTAAATGACGAGATCCGTCAGATCACCATGGATCATTCCCTGGTGGAAGAGCTGATCCGGAACGGACAGCTGGAACGCAACAAGGGAAGAAATCATCCGGAGAAGAATATCATTACGAGAGCCATGGGCTCGCGGAATGAAGCGGTTCCGGACTTCTTTGAGATCTCGCTTTCCCCCGGAGACCGGGTTCTTCTCTGTTCGGACGGATTGTCCAACATGGTGGAGAATGACGAACTTCGAGATATCATAAGAGAGAATGAAGACCTGGAGGCGACAGTTGACGCCCTGATCGAGAGAGCCAATTACTACGGCGGAAACGACAACATTTCCGCAGTGATCGTGGCAATATAAGAGAGGAAAAGAAATGTTAAAACCGGGAACAATTTTAGATGAAAGGTACGAGATCATCGATGTGGTGGGCACCGGAGGAATGTCTACGGTCTACCGCGCGAAGGATCATCGCCTGAAGCGGTTTGTGGCAGTAAAGGTACTGAAGACCGAATATTCCAATGATGCGAATTTCGTTGCGAAGTTCCGTGTGGAGGCACAGGCTTCCGCAGGACTCACGCATCCGAATATCGTCAGCGTTTATGACGTATGCGAAGATAACGGCAGATATTTCATCGTTATGGAGCTGGTGGAGGGGATCACCCTGAAGGAGTATATCACTCTGAACGGCCGTCTCTCCATGGACCAGGCGCTGGATTTCTCCATGCAGATCGCATCCGGCCTGGAGGCTGCCCATGATCACCATGTGATCCACAGGGATATCAAGCCGCAGAATATCATCGTGGCAAAGAACGGCAACCTGAAGGTGACGGATTTCGGTATCGCAAAGGCGGCAACCTCGAATACCATGTCCACGGCGGGCATGGGTTCCGTGCACTATATCTCACCGGAGCAGGCCAGAGGCGGTTACAGCGACGAGAGAAGCGACATCTATTCTCTGGGTATCACCATGTATGAGATGGTGACGGGCCGCGTTCCTTTTGAAGGAGATACAAATGTGGCGATCGCCCTGATGCATATCCAGAATGAGCTGATCCCGCCGCGTGAGATGTATCCGGACATTTACTCCAGCTTTGAGAAGATCATCCTGAAGGCGACCCAGAAGAAGCCGGAGAGAAGATATCTTACCGCTGCGGCGCTGATCGCGGATTTGAAGCGTGTTAAGACGAATCCGAATATCGATATTATCGTGGCTCCCGCCAGTGCGCCCACCGGACCGACCCAGAAGTTCTCGAATCAGGACCTGCGTCAGATCAAGACCGGTGCCGAGCAGATGGCGAACGGAAGAACCTCGGAGGTGACTCCGGACAGAGGACGTCTGAACCAGCTGATCAACGAGGCAGAGGATGACGATTATCTTTATGAGGATGAGCAGCAGAAGGCGGCTCCCGTCAGACGTCAGACCATCAAGAAGGTATCTGACGATGACTACGATGATGATTATGAATATGAGAGACCCGGACGCGGGGATGATGACGAAAATGATGTGGATCCGAAGCTTGCGAAGGCCGTAATGATCGGCGGTATCGCGGCAGCGGTGGTGATCGCGGTGATCATCCTTGTGGTTGTCGGAAATGTGATGGGCTGGTTCAAGTTCGGAAGCGGTTCCGAATCCTCCACCACAACTGCCACCACGGTAACTTCGGAACAGGGAAGCTCCACGGAACAGGAAGTGATCCGCGAGATGCCGAATGTGGTCGGTTACACACAGCGTGCGGCAGAAAAGACCCTGAAGGATGCGGGCTTTATGAACATCCGGGTGGATACGGCATATGATGATAAGGAGAAGGCGGAGTACGTCATCTCCCAGAACCATGAGAAGGGCGAGAAGCTTCCGGAGAAGACGGAGATCGTCATCGTAGTATCCCTCGGTGCGGAAGAAGCCGAGGTTCCGGACGTTACGAACCTGACGGATGAACAGGCATCCACCGTACTGAGAGAAGCAGGTTTTGATCTGCTGCATTCCTACGAATTCAGTGACACCGTTGAAAAGGACCATGTGATCCGGACAAATCCCGAGAAGGCTGCCAAGGCTGCCAAGGGAAGCAAGATCACACTCGTGATCAGTAACGGTAAGGAAGTTAAGACAACGAATGTTCCGAAGGTGGTGGGCATCAGCGAGTCGGCTGCAAAGAGCAGTCTGGAAGCATCGAAGCTGACCCTCGGAAATGTATCCCATGAGAACAGCGATACCGAGGCCGGACTGGTTATCCGCCAGAATCCGTCAGACGGTTCTTCTGTGGAAGAAGGTACGAAGGTGGATATCGTGATCAGTGACGGTCCGAAGGTTGTGACCTACACCGGTACTGTCTCCGGTTCCATCAGTACATCCGCAAGTGAAGTCATGGATTCACCGGAAAGTGTAACCGTTACGGTATATATTTCCGACGGAGACGGGGATCACCAGGTTGCTTCCCAGTCCGCGGACGTAAACAGCAAGGACAGTATCTCTCTCAGCGGAACCGTGAACGGACTGAAGCATTCGGACGGCAGGATCCGCTTCACCGTTACAAGCTCCGGAGGCTCGGACGTGACAGAATATTATCAGAATTCGCTCAGCCTTTCGCTTACACCTGAGAATTAAGGAGAGGAAGATAGAGGTTGGTCGGAAAGATAATCAAGGGAATCGGCGGTTTTTATTACGTGGCTGCCGAGGATGGACAAATCTATGAATGTAAGGCCAGGGGCGCATTCCGGAAGGAAGGGGTGCGTCCGCTGGTGGGGGACGACTGCGGGATATCGGTTCAGGAGGCGGAGGCAAGACTCGGCACCGTGGACCGGATCCTTCCGCGTCGGAACCAGTTGATTCGCCCGGCGGTTGCTAACACTGACCAGGCGATTGTCATTTTTGCGGCTTCGAAGCCGGAGCCGAGCGAGGGCCTGATCGACCGGTACCTGGTGGGAATGACCTATGCGGACATGCCGGTACGGGTGGTGATCAACAAGATCGATCAGGAGAAGGAGCGGGCAGAGGAACTTCGTGAACTGTACGAAGCTGCCGGCTACAGTGTATTTCTTACTTCCGCGAAAAGGGGGGACGGACTTTCGGAACTGCGGAAGGAACTGGAGGGAAAGACCTCGGTTCTTTCGGGACCCTCGGGGGTCGGAAAATCTTCCCTGATGAATGCGCTCTTCCCGGAATTTTCCGCGGAGACAGGCGCGATCAGTGAGAAGATCGGAAGAGGCCGGCATACCACCCGTCATACGGAACTCATGGTGGCGGGAACCGGGACCTACCTACTGGATACCCCGGGTTTTACATCGGTGGACCTGCCGGAACGTCTGACGGAGGAGAGCCTGCCGCTCTGTTTTCCGGAATTTGAACCATATCTCGGAACCTGCAGATTCTCGTCCTGTCTTCATATAACGGAGCCGGACTGCAGGGTCAGGCAGGCAGTGGAGAACGGACAGATCCGCAGAAGCAGATATGAGAGTTATAAGAATTTTATGGAGATTCTGAAGATCAGGAGGAGATCTGAATGGAAATGATACTTGCGCCTTCCATGCTGAGCGCGAATTTTGCACATCTGGAGAAGGACTTCGCCACTGCCATGCTTCCGGGTGTTTCCTGGCTGCATGTGGATGTCATGGACGGGCATTTTGTACCGAATATCTCCTTCGGACCTCCGGTGATCTCCTGTGTCAGAAAACTACTGCCGGAGACATTTCTGGATGTACATATGATGGTGGAGGAACCGATCCGGTTCGTGGAGGATTATAAGGACTGCGGCGCGGATCTGATAACGATCCATGCGGAAGCGACCACCAGGTTGGAAGAAACCATCGATGCCGTTCATAAGGCGGGCATGAAAGTCGGTGTGGCCATCAGTCCCGCAACCCCGGTTGACAGGATCATACCGGTTCTTCCCCTTGTGGAAATGGTACTTGTGATGAGTGTGGTCCCGGGATACGGAGGACAGAGTCTCATCCCGGAAACCCTGGATAAGATCCGGGAACTGACGGTTCACAGGTCGAAGCAGGGGCTTACGTATGACATAGAGATCGACGGCGGTGTGAAGCTGGAAAATCTGGATACGGTGCTGGAGAGCGGCGCCAATGTGATCGTAGCGGGGTCTGCCATCTTTAACGGAGATATTGCCAGGAATGCAGGAGCTTTTCTGGAGAAGCTTAAGGATTATTCAGACCGGAAATGATCCCTGTCCCGGGAACGTATACGGAGGAGCGAAGAGTGTACACGGAAAGTGCAGCAGTGAGATCATCCGAACCTAATAGGGGGGAACACTGGATCCTTGTGGGCGGCGGGAATGCAGACCCCGGGCTGATCTGCAGAACCATGGAAGAGGAATCAGATTCCGGAGTGCCCTGCAGGATCCTGGGGATCGACGCCGGGGTTCCGGCGACGGAGGCCGCAGGGTATAAACCGGATATGGTGCTGGGAGACTTTGATTCCGTAACGGATGAGGACAGGAAAAGGATCATTGACCAATATCCGGAGCGGGTTCTGCTGGATCCGGTCAAGGATGATACGGACATGGAGGCTGCGATCCGCTTTATCCTCCGGAAGAATCCCTCAAAAATCACGGTCCTCGGCGGAACCGGAAGCCGGATGGATCATACCATGACGAATCTGAGGCTGCTGGTGATCGCTGCCAGGGCCGGGGTGCCGGCGGTCCTTCTGGATACCACCAACCGTATCCGGGTGCTTACCGGTTCCGTGACGTTAAAAAGAGAAGACCTGTTCGGAACCTATGTGTCACTGCTTCCCGTTGAGGGAGAAGTGCGGGGGATCACCCTCCGGGGATTCCGGTACGGACTTTCGGATGCGGCGTTATACCCCTTCAGCAGTCTGGGGATCAGTAACGAACTGACCGGAGAGGAAGGAGAGATCCTGTTCTCCGGAGGCATGCTCTATATGATGGAGACAAAGGACGAATGAAAAAAGTCAGGGACTATGTGGGACAATATGAACGACAGGGGAAGGGAACCGGAAGTGCGGTGAGCCTGGCCTCGGTCGGTATCATTTATATGGTCATTCTGCCCTGGCTTGTCTACCAGAAGGGAGCCGGAGCGGCATGGATCGGTATCGGCTGCTTCGGAGCAACGCTTCTTCTCTGGCACCTGGATTCCTACCGGTTGCTGCGCTTCTCGCTGCAGCAGAAGGAAATGACGATCCCGGGCTTTGTCAGCAGAAGGTTCGGGGAGAAAACACCGGTGCTCAGGATCCTGCTGGCGAGTATTCTGATCCTGGTCCTGATCTCAGTGTCGGTCCTGCTGCTTTACGGGATCGCACTTTTTGCCAGGGAAGTGTTCGGAAGTGAGATGTATTATGTGGCGATCGGGGTGATCCTGATCTCCGTCGGTTTTTATTTCCTGGTGGGAAAGTCGGGCCTCAGAACGCTGGAACGGTGGATCTCGATCCTGATGCTGTTCTCGCTGGTGGCACTGAACCTTTCCATCTTCCGGGTTCTCGGAACCACGAAGATCCTGGAGAATATCTTCCACAGCTGGGCGGCCGGTTCCGTAAGCGAATATGTGAATATCGGTTTCATGAGCGGGAAAAGGCTCGGGGTAATGGAGATCCTGTCCCTTTTTTCCTTCGGATTGATCCTTCTCGGAAATCCGGTTCCCATGCAGCGGTTTATGCAGACCGACCGGGCCCGGACGATCCACAGATCCAGACGATGGGCCATCATTTTCAGTCTTTTTACCATGTTTTTGTCGATCCTTCTCGGCGGCATGCTGAGAGCATCTCTTTATCCCGCAAAGATTAACTCCGTCGCGGATCTTTTTCGCTGGATCATGGTGGAGGATCGGGGACGGGGATTCCTGTTCCATCTGACGGGTATCACTTTCGTGGTGTCGGCAGCGGTTCTGGCTGTCAGTCTGTTCCATACATGTATTCTTCAGATCACGCAGATCTTTCATGAGAATATCCTTCCTTCCCTGATCCGGAGGAATAAGAGAAGACGGAAGCAGCATACATGGGTATTTGCGGTTGTTCTGATCATAATGGAGATCCTGATCTGCGCAGCTTCGCTGGTTTGCGGAGACTGGATCTACCGTCTGACCCTCTACAGTGCGCTTATCCTCAGTGCGGGTCTGGCTCCATCCATCATACTGGCGCTGAATTACCAGCGGATGACCGGGGCAGGATTCATGAGCGGTTTTCTGGGAGGGATCCTGACGGCGACTCTCTGGATGTTCGGAAACTGGATCCCCCAGGGAGAAACCATGGTAACCATGGAGGAACTGACGGGACTGAATGCGGTGATCCCCGGCATGGCTTTCGGTTTTCTGCTGGGTATTCTGGGATCCCGGTTGTCGAAGGAACCTTCGAAGGAAATCGTGGAGGCGTATGAAGAAGTGAAGTACAGACTTGTCTCCAGTGAAAGGGACGGATAAAATGAACAAAGCACCCGGTTCCGAACCCGGGTGCTTTATTGATATACATTATCAAATAAGGTGAGAGAGTTATGAAAAAACTATGGTTTAAATATAAACCATAAATATGAACAAAGTATTAACGCAAATAAAACGTTTTGTAAAAAGTGGAAACATAAATTGTTTACATAAAAGACAGAATAATGGTAGTTTTGACAGGAGGTCGTCATTTCGCGAAATCTTCCTCCCGGAGGGCGGATTCCGTGACCGGATCCGGGGCATATCCTGTGAGGGAACGGAAGATTCATGTTCCAAAAGACGGGCATTTATGATATAATAGTACGGCATTGTGATTCGATATAAATGCAGTGAGGATAAAAGCATGGGATTTATAAAAAATTTTAAGAGGGATTTCGCCCAGGCGGTGAATGAACTGCTTCCCGAAGGGGAAGAGAAGAATTCCAAAAAGAAGAAGGAAGTAAGGCAGGAGATCCAGGAACCCGTGACTTCGGTTCCGGCGGAGGAACTGCCCCTTCAGGAGGAATACAGGGATCCGAACGTGCAGGATGCGGTTTCGGAGGCCATCCTCCGGGAAGAGGCGGATCAGCTCCGGGAAGAGATCCTTCAGAATACCGAGCAGCGGATGGAGCAGATGAGCCGGGAACTGGATGAGGAGATCGATTCCTATCCGGAGGTGCCTTCGGAAGACAGCGCGGATGCGAATGTCTACGTGGCGGGAGCCGGATATGAAGAGCCGGCTGTTTACAATACGGATGCATACGGTGATGAAACCGTTGTTCCGGATGGAGACGAAGCTTCCGTGGAAGCATATGCATCGGATTCCGAGATCCGGGATATTTCCGAAGAGGTGGATGCAGAAGCTGTAGCCATGCAGGAGATCGTCGGAGAGATACCTGCCTCCCAGGAGGAAGCCGTTCTGCAGGAGACGCCGGAGGAATGGGCGGAAGATGCGGAGTGGCAGGATGAATCCGGAGAAGAACCGGAGGAGGAAGTTCCGGAGGATGCCGGACAGGATGCAGTAGAAGAACCGGAAGAGGACGAAGAGGAAACGTCTGAGGACATTACGGAGGAAGAAACGTCGGAGATACTGACGAAACAGGAAAGTGAGGTGAGCCGTTTGGCTGAATTGGAGGCACAGGCAGGACTGGACGAGGCGATATCGGGCCTTGCGGCGGACTGCACATATATCACAGCAAAGACAAAGATCCAGGGAGATATCGAGACAGAAGGGGATATCGACCTCATCGGTACCGTGAACGGGAATATCAACTGTCAGGGCAAGCTGATCGTCGGAGGAACCGTCATGGGAGAGATCAGGGCCGGCGAGCTGTATGCGAACCAGGCGAAGATCGAAGGCCCCATTATGGTTACGAACAGCGTGAAGATCGGTGTCGGCTCCGTGATCATCGGAAAGATTACGGCAACTTCGGCAGTGATCGCCGGTGCGGTGAACGGGGATATCGATGTCCAGGGACCGGTGATCGTGGATTCGTCCGCAGTGATCGTGGGAAATATCAAGTCCAAGTCTGTGCAGATCAACAACGGTGCCATCATCGAGGGCTTCTGTTCCCAGGCGTACCTGGATGTGGATGTGAAGAAGTATTTTGCCACCGATGACAGCCGTGTGGATACCGGAGATGCAAAGATCGAAGAACTGATGCCCGAATCCCAGACGGAGGATGTGAAGGAAGCGGTATCCGATAAGCTTTCGAAGGAAGAAGAAGGTCATCAGGGCGGTTCGAACCGGAATCGGAACAGAAACCGGAATCATTCCGGCAACAAATAAGAACGGCAGACGAAGGGAGACGTAAGGTATGGAACTGAAACGAGTGGTGCTGAAGTTGTCCGGTGAAGCTCTCGCAGGAGAGCAGAAGACGGGCTTCTCGGAAGAGGTCGTAAAGGACGTGGCAGCTCAGGTGAAGAAGGTGCTGGATCAGGGAATCCAGGTGGGGATCGTGATCGGCGGCGGTAATTTCTGGAGAGGACGTACCTCCAAGGACATGGACCGGGTGAAGGCGGATCAGATCGGCATGCTGGCTACCATCATGAACTGCATCTATACGGCGGATTTCTTCCGTCAGGCAGGGATCACCTGCCATGTCATGACACCATTTCAGATGGGAAATGTCACGGAAATGTATGTCCGTGATCAGGCAGTCGCCTTTATGGAGCAGGGACATGTAGTATTCTTTGCGGGAGGAACCGGACATCCGTACTTCTCTACGGATATGGCGGTTGTCCTTCGGGCAGTGGAGATCGGTGCGGATGCGATCCTGGCAGGCAAGGCCATCGACGGGGTCTATACCGCGGATCCGAAGGTGGATCCTACGGCACAGAAGATCGATCGTATGACCATGCAGGAGATCGTGGACAAGAAACTGGGAGTGATCGATCTGGCGTCTGCGGTGCTTGCGATGGAGAACAAGATGCCCATGCTGCTCTTCGGACTGGCCGGAGAGGACAGCATCGTCCGGGCCATCAGCGGTCCGTTTACCGGAACCGAAATTTCCGCGGAGTGACGGAATGTGATAAAGATGCTTCGGCCGGGCCCCGGAATGACGTGTCATCCCGGGCAAAGCGAAGGATCCTGCAGTAGAAATCAATCATCAAGAAGTATTTTTATTATCAAGGGAGGTTACAACCATGGCAGAGTATTCTGACAAAATGCAAAAGGCACTCGACAATCTGGAAGCTGATTATTCCACAATCCGTGCAGGACGTGCAAATCCGCACATTCTGGACAAGATCAAGGTAGATTATTACGGAACCCCGACCGGTATGCAGGGCGTGGCCAATATCACGGTTCCGGAAGCACAGACACTTATGATCACTCCCTGGGAGCCGAAGATGGTAAAGGAGATCGAGAAGGCCATCATGGCTTCGGATCTGGGACTGAATCCGAGCAATGACGGAAAGAGCGTGATCCTTCATTTCCCGAAGCTGACGGAGGATCGTCGTAAGGAACTTGCAAAGGATATCAAGAAGAAGGGCGAGGCTGCCAAGGTTGCGGTACGGAATATCCGCCGTGATGCAAATGATGCGGTGAAGAAGCAGGAGAAGGCCGGAGAGATCTCCGAGGACGACCGCAAGGATGAGGAAGAGAAGATCCAGAAGGCAACCGACAAGTTCGTAGAGAAGATCGATAAACTGGTTGATGCAAAGACCACCGAGATCATGACCGTATAGTAACCGGTGAATCCTTCGGTGCCTGTCCTTCCGGGGGCAAAGCCCGAAGCATCAGAGACCTGTTGAAAGACACCGATTATTCAGAGAGGAAAGCAGCATGCAGGGAGTAATTGACGGTGTAACCTACGAGATCCCCACACATGTGGCTGTGATCATGGACGGAAACGGCCGCTGGGCCAAGAAGCGCCTTATGCCGCGCGGCTTCGGCCACAGGCAGGGTGGTAAGGCCCTGGAGCAGGCCTGTGAGGATATCTGGCATCTGGGAGTGAAATATTTCACGGTCTATGCCTTTTCCACCGAGAACTGGAAGCGGTCCGTGGAGGAGGTTACCGGAATCATGAACATCCTCCGGAACTATCTGAAGACCGCAGCGGAGCGCTGTAACCGTGAGAACATGCGGATGCGTGTGATAGGGGACCGGCATGTGCTGGATGCGGATATCCAGAGCGAGATCCACCGGGTGGAGGAGGCCACGAAGCAGAATACGGGCCTTCAGTTCACGGTGGCCATCAATTACGGCGGACGGGATGAGATTCGTCGGGCCGTGGCTTCCATCGCAAAGGAAGTAGAGGAAGGAAAACTTTCCGCTTCGGATGTTTCGGACGCGGTGATCGAACAGCATCTGGACACCTGGGAGCTTCCGGATCCGGATCTTCTGATCCGGACCAGCGGTGAGGAGAGGATCTCCAATTTCCTGCTCTGGCAGCTGGCCTATGCGGAGTTTTATTTCACGGATGTGCTGTGGCCGGATTTCGACCGGAAATGCTTTATTGACGCCATCAAGTATTATAATTCGCGTGACCGCAGATACGGCGGAGTGAAGGATGCGAAGTCAACAGGAAAGAAATAAGAAACTTCCCGGGGGAGCAGAAGGAATTGACTGCCGGAAAGCGGCAGAGTAAGAAAGGGGATGTCCGGTCCGGATCCTTCGGATCGGAATGGAAGAATCATTATGTTTTGGACAAGACTGGCAAGTGGAACCGTTCTGGTGCTCCTTGCGATCGGGACACTGTATGTGGGAGGCTGGCTGACATGTCTGGCCATGTGTGCCCTTTCCCTGGGCGGATGCTTTGAGCTGCTCCGGGTGTACGGGCTTCAGTGGAAGGCCATGGGGATCGCATGTTATTTTATGACGATCCTGTACTATGTTGCTCTCTTCTTTGAGAAAACGGAATTCGTGCTTCCGATCATGGTGACCTACCTTCTGGTGGTTCTTGCCATTTACGTACTGCAGTTTTCGAAGTACAAGGATAAGGATATGATGGCGGCCTTTCTGGCCTTCTATTACATCAGCGTATGCCTGTCCTACGTATTCCAGCTGAGAACCATGAAGCACGGCGAATATATGGTCATCCTGATATTCGTCTGCTCCTGGGGAAATGATACGCTGGCTTACTGTGCCGGCCGTCTCTTCGGTAAGCACAAGATGAGTCCCGTGCTCTCTCCGAAGAAGAGTGTGGAAGGCCTGATCGGCGGTATCATCGGAACCGGAATCCTGGGTGCTGTGTTCGGGATCCTGTTCAACAGCTATGTACAGCCGCTTGAAAATGCACCCCTCTGGTTCGGTCTCATCGCAGCCGTCGGCGCACTGCCGGCCGTGATCGGAGATCTTGCAGCCTCCGCCATCAAGCGGAACAATGACGTGAAGGATTACGGGAAGCTGATCCCGGGTCATGGTGGTATCATGGACCGGTTTGACAGTATGATCTTTACGGCACCCATCATTTATTACGCGGTGCTGTTCATCCTGGATTTCGCGTAAATCGAGATAATATGGATCCCTCGCCGGGGCCCGGGATGATAAACCTCGTGTCATTCCGGGGAACGAAATGACGAAGAATCCGGCAAGACAGGGGATGCAGCGGACAAGGAATGACAAACCTTGTGTCATTCCGGGGAACGAAATGACGAAGAATCTGATAAAACAGAGGATATAACATGAAGAGAATAGCACTCATCGGGTCTACGGGTTCCATAGGAACCCAGACCCTTGAGATCGTCAGAAACAATCCGGAAGAATATAAAGTGGTGGCACTTGCCTGCGGACGGAATCTCGAACTGATCGAGAAGCAGATGCGGGAGTTCCACCCTTCTTTCGTCTCTGTGGGGGATGAAGAAGGAGCGGAAAATTTACGGGCCGCAACGCGGGATCTGGGGATCCCGGTGGCATCCGGCATGACCGGCCTCTGCGAGGCGGCGGCCCATCCGGATGCGGATGTGACCGTAACCGCCATTGTGGGAATGATCGGTGTACAGCCGACCCTGGCGGCGATCGAAGCGGGAAAGACCATCGCACTTGCAAATAAAGAAACCCTGGTAACCGCAGGACATCTGGTGAAGAAGGCCGCGAAGGAGAAGCGTGTCATGATCCTTCCGGTGGACAGCGAGCACTCCGCCATCTTCCAGAGTCTGCAGGGGAATACCGGGAATAAGATCTCCAGGATCCTTCTCACGGCCTCCGGAGGACCCTTCCGCGGCAGGACCAGAGAGGAATTGGAGCATGTGACCCTGGCGGACGCATTAAAGCATCCTAACTGGTCCATGGGACAAAAAATAACCATCGACAGTGCTACCATGGTGAATAAGGGACTGGAAGTGATCGAGGCCAGCTGGCTCTTCGATGTGGAACCGTCCCGGATCGAGGTGCTGGTGCAGCCCCAGAGCATCATTCATTCCGCAGTGGAATACGAGGACGGTGCGGTGATCGCCCAGCTCGGTACTCCGGACATGAAGCTGCCCATCCAGTATGCACTGACCTGGCCGAAGAGAGAGTATCTTCCCGGGGACAGACTTGATTTTACGAAAATGTCCGCAATCTATCTGGAACAGCCGGACATGAAAACCTTCCGCGGACTGGAATTTGCCTATCGCGCAGCGGAGGCGGGAGGCGTGCTTCCCACAGCCATGAATGCCGCAAATGAATATGCGGTGGCTCATTTCCTGAAGGAGAAGATCCGTTTCCTGGAGATCTATGACTGGATCGAATATGCCATGGACACAGCACCGAAGATGGCGGAGCCGTCGGTGGAAGAAATTCTGGCGGAGGAAGCGGATACGATCCGGAGACTTGGGGAGAAATTCCTGAAATAATGGGATCCTTCGGCACTTGGTGCCTCAGAATGACAAGACGGGTCATTCCGGAGTGAGAGTGTGATCTTACGGGTTGCCTGTCATTCTGAGCGAAGCGAAGAATCTAATAAAGGACTATGACTATATGCTGAAAATTATTGCAATCATTCTGATGTTCGGCATCATCGTGTTCGTGCACGAGTTCGGACATTTCCTCTTTGCAAAACTGAATCATATCCGCGTCAATGAATTTGCCATCGGCATGGGACCGGCCATTATGAAATTCGGGAAGAAGGAGACCCAGTATTCCGTGCGTCTGCTTCCCATCGGCGGTTACTGTCTGATGGCGGGACAGGACGGCGAGGATACGGAAGAAGAGGGTTCCTTCCAGAGTAAATCCGTTCTGGCGCGGCTTTCGGTCATGCTGGCAGGACCGCTCTTCAATGTCATCCTGGCATTTGTTCTGTCGGTTGCAACGGCACATTTCTATCAGGTGGATCCTCCGGTCATTACCGAAGTATCCAAAGGAAGTGCCGCAGAAGTGGCGGGAATTCAGCCGGGTGACGAGATCACGGCACTGAACGGCGAATCCATAAATGTGTTCCGGGAGATCACATTGTTCCGGCAGATCGAGGATCTGACAAAGCCGGTGGAAGTGACCTATATCCGTAACGGACAGACCTATACCACCACCATGAACCTGACCAAGGAACAGAATTACATGTTCGGGATCACGGTGCAGCCACGGCCGGCAAAGAGCTTCTCGGAGGAACTGTATTATTCCTTTGTGGAGGTGGAATTCCAGGTCAAGGTGGCTATTAAATCGGTGAAGATGCTATTTACCGGAAAGGCGTCCGTTAATGACCTGTCCGGACCGGTGGGTATCGGAAGCATGATGAGCAACGTGATCGATGAAGCGGAGGAGCAGGGCGGCATGAAGGACGCTATCCTCAGCATTGTCAGCTTCATGGTGCTGGTCAGCGCAAATCTCGGAGTCATGAACCTGCTGCCGATCCCGGCTCTGGACGGAGGACGGATCCTGTTCCTGCTGATCGAGGCCGTGACACGGAAGAAGGTGCCGAAGGACAAGGAAATGATCGTCAACTTCATCGGATTCGTATTGTTGATGCTGCTAATGGTATTCGTATTCTTTAATGATATTCGAAAATTATTCATGTGATGACCAATGGTCGCGGAGAGGAAACGGGTCGTTCACAATGTCACCATGCGCTGTGTAGAGATGAATGACATAGTGATCAATTTGATGTCTCCGGTTGAATCGAAACCATAAGAGCATCATGGGAGTGGGTTTTTATTTTCAGGAGTGTAGGGATGATAGAACGAAAAATAACAAGGGTTGTTAAGATCGGTAATGTTGCGATCGGCGGTGAGAATCCGATTGCGATCCAGTCCATGACGAATACGGAAACCAGCGATGTGGAAGCAACCGTTGCCCAGATCCTGAAGCTGGAGAAGGCGGGCTGCGAGATCATCCGGTCCACGGCCAATACGGAAGCGGCGGCGGACGCATTTGACAAGATCAAGGAACGGATCCACATTCCCATCGTGGCAGATATCCATTTTGATTACAAACTGGCGATCCGTGCCATGGAGCACGGCGCGGACAAGATCCGGATCAATCCGGGAAATATCGGAGGCCCCGAGAACCTGAAGAAGGTGGTGGAGGCTGCCAAGAAGTACCATGTTCCGATCCGGGTGGGAGTGAACAGCGGATCCCTGGAGAAGTCCCTGGTGGAAAAGTACGGCGGCGTTACGGCGGAGGGTATCGTGGAAAGCGCGCTGGATAAGGTGCGGATGCTGGAGAAACTGGACTTCCATGATATCGTGATCAGCATCAAATCCTCGGATGTTCCCATGAGCGTGGAAACCCACCGGCTTGTGAGCCGGCAGACGGATTATCCGCTGCATGTGGGGATCACGGAATCCGGAACTCTCTGGAGCGGAAATATCAAGTCCTCGGTGGGCCTCGGAATGATCCTGGGCGCAGGTATCGGGGATACGGTTCGTGTGTCTCTTACCGGTGATCCGGTGGAGGAGATCCGGACGGCGAAGCTGATCCTCCGGACCCTCGGGATCCGGAAGGAAGGCGTGACACTGGTGTCCTGTCCCACCTGCGGACGGACGAAGATCGACCTGATCGGACTGGCAGAGAAGGTGGAGCGGCTGGTGGAGGAATACCCGGCGCTTACCGCAAAGGTGGCTGTCATGGGCTGTGTTGTAAACGGTCCCGGGGAAGCCAGGGAAGCGGATCTGGGCGTGGCCGGAGGCATCGGGGAAGGTGTCCTGTTCCGGCACGGAGAGATCCTCCGGAAGGTACCGGAGAGTGAGATCCTTGCGGCACTGAAGCAGGAACTTGACCGGCTGTCGGAAGAACAGAAGATCGTGTAAGATTGCGAAAGACAGTCCCTTCATCCATAGAGGAAAAAGACGGAGGGACTGTCCTTGTATATGATTTGGGGATTACAATATGAATGAAAGACCGTTTTATGACGTCTTTCCGGATATACAGCTTTCTCAGTCCGCGGACCGGTATCTCAGGGATACCATGGTTACGCGGATCGTGATGTACCGCGAAAAACAGCGGATGGAGATCTATCTGGAATCGACGCATCTGATCGATAAAGAGATCCTTCTCCAGGCGGAGGAGGAACTGAGAGTATTCTTGTTCGGGCCGACCAGCCGTTTTGACGTGAAGATCCGGGAACGGTTTCTTCTGTCCGGACAGTACACACCGGAGAAACTCTGGGAGCTTTATATGCCCAGCTTTCTCTATGAACTTTCCCGGAAGAATCATGTGGCGTACCGTTTGATCAAGCGCGGGGAGGTACGCATGACGGATCAGATCCTCCGGCTTACCCTCTCGAATACGGAGCTTGCAAGGAGCAGGGAGAAGGAGATCCGGGATTTTTTTGAACAGGCATTTCTGACACGCTTTGGGATGTCGATCAGCGTGTCTTTTTCCTATACCATCGCGGTACAGACGGACCTTTTGAAAGCGGCAGAGGAAGCTGCGGCGGCCGATGCCGTAAGCCCCGGTGCAGGAAAGGATGCTTCGTCCACGGAGGATGGGGCAGCGGAGACCGGAGCGGCAAAAAGCAAGGCTTCGGGCAGGGATACCGGAAACGGAAGAACTACTGCAAAAAGGAATCCCCGGGGCGGAAATGCTCCTGCCGGCCGGATGGAGAACGGGAAGAAGAAGGGCTTTAACCGTGCATCGGATCCGGACTGTATCTTCGGACGGGATGTTGAGGGGGATATCGTACCCATCAGCAGTCTGACCCAGCCTTCCCTAGGGGAGGTCTGTGTTCTCGGACAGGTGATCTCCATCGAGGAGAAGGAGACCAGGAGCGGGAACTTCCTTCTTCTTTGCATGATGACAGACGATACGGACACCATCGGATTCAAGATCTTCCGGAAGCCTGAGGATAAGGACGTATTTCTGGAGGAATTTAAGAAGGGCGGATTCTATAAACTGAAGGGAACCGTGGATTACGATTCCTTCTCCCGTGAGCTCGGATTTATGACCATTACGGGCATCAAGCCGGCGGCGGACTTCCGGACGGTACGGGAGGACGGAGCATCCGAGAAACGGGTGGAATTGCATTTGCATACAGGATTCTCGGAGAGCGACAGTGTGCTGGATGTGGAAAAGGCCATAAAGCGTGCTGTCTCCTGGGGAATGAACGCAATGGCCATCACGGATCATGCGGTGGTACAGGCGTTTCCCGTGGCAAACCATGCGATTCCGAAGGGCAGTGATTTCAAGGTGATCTACGGTGTGGAAGGCTATTTTGTCGATGATACCCTGAACCTCACCATGAACGGTCACGGCGAAACCTTTGATGAAAAGCAGGAGTACGTGGTTTTCGATATCGAGACCACGGGTCTTTCCATGAAGCGCTGCAAGATCATCGAGATCGGTGCCGTGCGTGTGGATGCATACGGAAATGAGATCGGACGTTTCTCGGAGTTTATCAATCCGGAGGAACCCATTCCCTATGAGATAACTCTGCTCACATCCATCACGGATGATATGGTGATGAATGCGCCCAATATCAATGTGATCCTTCCGAAGTTCCTGGAATTTGCGAAGGATGCGATCCTCGTGGCACATAACGCCACATTTGATACAGGCTTTATACAGGAGAACTGCAGCCGCCTCGGGCTGCCCTATCCCTTTACCGCACTGGATACCATGACCCTGTCCTACGTGCTGCTGCCGCAGCTGGGACGGTACACTCTGGATCGTCTCTGCAAGCATTTCGGCGTGGTCAACGCACATCATCACCGGGCGTGCGATGATGCGGATGTGACCGCGAAGATCTTTGTATCCCTGATGAAAATGATGCATGAGGCGGGGATCCATACGGTAGAGGAACTGGACCGCCGCGGACATGAGTCCGTGGATGCGATCCATAAGGCGCATACATTTCACGGAACGATCCTTGTAAAAAATGAGACAGGACGGGTGAATCTGTACCGTCTGATCTCCGATTCCCATATCAAGTATTTCAACCGTTTCCCAAGAATCCCTCTCAGTGAGATCGAGAAGCATCGTGAGGGCCTGCTGCTGGGGACGGCCTGCGAGAGAGGGCAGCTGTATCAGGCCCTTCTGGACGGCAGGAGCGATGCGGAGATTGCCCGTATCGTAAGTTTTTACGATTATCTGGAGATCCAGCCTACATCCAACAACCGGCATCTGATCGATGACAGCAAGGTGGCCGCGGTGCAGTCGGAGGAGGATCTTCGGGATCTGAATAAGAGGATCATTGCCCTGGGAAAGGAATTCGGGAAACCGGTGGTAGCTACCGGAGATGTACATTTCCTGGATCCTGAGGATGCAGCCTTCCGGACCATCATCCAGGAGGGCAGTAAGGATAAGGGACCGAAGAAGGATAAGGAGGTTCGTCTTATCCCCATCGCAGAGGGAGAGAGTGCGCTTTCAAATGAAATGCTGCGCCAGCCCCCGCTGTATTTCCGGACCACGGAGGAAATGCTTGCCGAGTTCGACTATCTGGATCCGGATCTGGCGAAGGAGATCGTGATCGATAATTCGAACAGGATCGCGGATATGATCGAGCGGATCTCACCGGTACGTCCGGACAAGTGTCCGCCGGTGATCGAGAATTCGGACCGGACCCTGCGGGAGATCTGTGAGAATAAAGCCCATGAGATCTACGGGCCGGAGCTTCCGCCCATTGTTTCGGAGCGGCTGAATAAGGAACTGGATTCCATCATCAACAACGGCTATTCCGTGATGTATATCATTGCGCAGAAACTGGTGTGGAAGTCCAATGCGGACGGATATCTGGTAGGCTCCCGTGGGTCGGTGGGATCCTCCTTTGCGGCCACCATGGCCGGGATCACGGAGGTAAATCCGCTTTCACCCCACTATATCTGTCCGGAGTGTCATTTTGTGGATTTTGATTCCGAAGAGGTGAAGGCTTATTCGGGCATGTCCGGATGTGACATGCCGGATCGTGACTGTCCGAAATGCGGTCACAAGCTGATCAAGGAGGGGCATGATATCCCCTTCGAGACCTTCCTCGGGTTTAAGGGAGATAAGGAGCCGGATATCGATCTCAACTTCTCCGGCGATTACCAGCCCAGGGCTCATGCATTTATCGGTGAGATGTTCGGTGAGGACCATGCTTTCCGTGCAGGGACCATCACCACCTATGCGGAGAAGACGGTGTTCGGTTATATCAAGGGTTTCTGTGAGCGGCGTGGAATCTCCATGCGACAGGCGGAAATGGACCGCATCGTGCAGCATTGTCTGGGCGTAAAGCGTTCCACCGGCCAGCATCCGGGAGGCATCATCGTTACACCGGATACGGAGGAGATCTACAGTTTCACACCTGTCCAGAAGCCGGCGAATGACCAGACGTCGGATCAGGTGACGACACATTTTGAATATCATTCCATCGATCATAACCTTCTGAAATTCGATATCCTCGGACACGACGATCCCACCATGATCCGACGGCTGGAGGATCTGACGGGACTGGATGCGAAGACGGTTCCACTGGATGACAAGAAGGTAATGTCGCTCTTTCACGGAACGGAGGCACTGGGGATCACGCCGGAGGATATCGACGGCACACCCCTCGGGGCCCTGGGAATCCCGGAGTTCGGAACGGACTTCGCCATGCAGATGGTGATCGATGCGGATCCGCAGAATTTCTCGGATCTGGTACGGATCTCCGGACTGTCCCACGGTACGGATGTGTGGTTGGGAAATGCCAAGGATCTGATCCAGGCAGGCACCTGCAAGCTGTCCTCGGCCATCTGCTGCCGTGACGATATCATGGTATATCTGATGCATATGGGGCTCCCTTCGGGGGATGCCTTCAGTATCATGGAAAATGTCCGGAAGGGCAAAGTGGCCTCCGGAAAATGCGATAAATGGGGCGGCTGGAAGGATATGATAGCCGAGCATGATGTGCCCGAATGGTACATGGGAAGCTGCGAGAAGATCAAGTACATGTTCCCCAAGGCCCATGCCGTGGCCTATGTCATGATGGGATGGCGTGTGGCTTATTTCAAGGTCTATCATCCGCTGGCCTACTATGCGGCCTTCTTCAGCATCCGGGCAAAGGCCTTCTCCTACGAGACCATGTGCCAGGGGCGTGAGCGTCTGGACCGGGAGCTCCACAGGCTGCAGCATCTGGAGAAGTTTGAGAAGACGGCGAAGGACGATGATTCCATCCGTGACATGCGGATCGTACAGGAAATGTATGCCCGTGGTCTGGAGTTCATGCCCATCGACATTTACAGGGCGGATGACAGGTATTTCCAGGTGATCGACGGGAAGATCATGCCCAGCTTTTCCTCCATCGACGGCATGGGCGAAACCGCCGCCACGCAGCTGAAGGAAGCGGCGAAGGACGGACTTTTCCTGTCACAGGAGGAACTGAAGAGCCGGGCGAAGCTGTCGGGAACCGTGATCGAGACCATGGCAAAGCTGGGGATCCTGGGGGATATGCCGAAGACCGGGCAGCTGCAGTTCACGTTCGATTAAGGAGAAATAATGGTAAAGGCAGTAATATTCGATCTGGACGGAACCCTTCTGGATACGTCGGAGGGTGTCATCCGGTCGGTGAGATATACGATTGAAATTCTGGGGTATAAGGAACTTCCGGAGGAGACGCTCCGGACCTTTATCGGTCCCCCGATCCATCACAGGATGCAGGAACTGTACGGGATCACCGGGGAAGAAGCAAAGGTGGCCATGCATACCTTCCGCAATCATTATAAGGAGGGCGACCTTTTCTTTGCGGCACACTATGATGGATTAGAGGAGTTGTTGCAAGAACTTCGTGAGGAGGGTTATCTCCTGGGGGTATGTACCTATAAGCGTGAGGATCAGGCGAAAATGCTGCTGGAGGATAAAGGCCTGGCACAGCATTTCCATGTGATCCACGGACAGGATCCGGAGGGGAAACTGTCCAAGGCTGAGGTGCTGCAGCTGACCCTGAAGGATCTTGGTGTCACGCCGGAGGAAGCGGTGATGGTCGGCGATGCCTACACCGATGCAGTTGGGGCAAGGGATGCGGGCGTGGCGTTCCTGGGGGTTACCTACGGATTTGGATTTGTAACGGCAGAGGACGTGGCGGAGTATCCGCACATTGGTGTGGCAAATACTCCGAAGGAGATTGCGGAAATCCTTGGGATTCTTCAGTCTGCGGCCTTGGACAAGGAGTAAATGGGAAGATACGAAAAAGAGGGAATGACTATGGGGAGTAGAAAATATTTGCTGGACTGTACCCTTCGGGACGGAGGGTATCTGAATGACTGGGAGTTCGGTCATGACAATATGGTGAATATCTTTGACCGGGTGGTGAGTTCAGGGACGGATGTGATCGAGATCGGCTTCCTGGACGACAGAAGAGTGTTCGACCTGAATCGGAGCATCATGCCCTCCACGGACTGTGTGGAGAAGATTTACGGCCGCCTGGACCGGAAGAACACCATGGTCGTGGGGATGATCGATTTTGGGACATGTGATATAAAAAATGTGCAGCCCTGCGAGGAGTCCTATCTGGACGGGATCCGTGTTATTTTCAAGAAGGATAAGCGCGTTCCGGCCATCGATTTCTGCCGGCAGGTGGTGGAACTTGGATATAAGGTCTTCGTACAGCTGGTTTCCGTGTCCAGTTACACGGATGACGAGCTCCGGGATGTGGCAAAGCTTGCAAATGCCATTCATCCTTACGCGGTATCCATGGTGGACACCTACGGCCTGCTGAACCCGACGGAACTGACCCACATCCTGAAGATCCTGGATGCGGAGCTATCGAAGGAGATCATCCTGGGCTTCCATGCGCATAACAATTTCCAGCTTGGTTATATCAATGCGATCACGGTCCTGGATTATCCGACGGAGCGGGATTTGCTGGTGGACGGAACTCTCTACGGCATGGGAAAGAGCGCGGGAAATGCGCCTCTCGAACTGATCGCCATGTATATGAATGAGCATTTCGGGAAGAATTATGTGGTGACGGAAATGCAGGAGGCCATCACCTCCAGCATCCTGGATTTTCAGCAGAAATCTCCCTGGGGCTATCAGCTGTTCTACTACATCGCGGCATCGAACAAGGTACATCCGAATTATGTGTCGCACCTTATGAATAAAAGGACCCTGTCTATAACGGCAGTTAATGAGATCCTTCAGAAGATTCCGGAGGATCAGAAGCTGGAGAAGAATATGAAGCTGGTCGAGCAGCTCTATCTGGATTATCAGAAGGAAGAGTGTGATGATACGGCGGATCTGGCACGGCTCCGGGAGGATATCGGCGGCCGGGAGGTGCTGATCATCGGGCCGGGAGCTACCATCAGTACCCATGCGGACCGGATCCGGGAATATATCGGGGAGAAGCATCCGGTGGTCATTTCGATCAATTATATCCCGGCGGTCACTCACCCGGATTTTATGTTTATCACAAATGCATCCAGATATCTGCAGTCTGCGACTCAGATGCACGCAGAGGAAAATGCGGACATCCGGCTTATCGCATCTTCCAATCTGAAGCGGAGCGCCCGGGAGTTTGATTATGTGGTGAATTATTCCCGGATCATAGACGAGGAGGCTGTATTCCCGGACAATTCCATGTGTATGCTGATCCGGACGCTGCTTCACTGCGGCTGTGACCGCATAACGCTTGCGGGACTGGACGGTTATTCGCCGGACAATGTGAACTATTTCGATGTGGCCAAGGCGTACAGCTTCCTGAAGGAGAAGGCGGAGGCGCTGAATCAGTATGCCATTTCGTTTTTTGCTTCGATCAGGGATCGGGCGGAGGTGAGATTCCTGACACCATCGGCGTACAACATGTCATCCTGAATGACCGAAGGGAGTGAAGGACCCCGTAACGGAGAGAGGGGATTCTTCGGCCTTTGGCCTCACCGTGACAGGCGGTTATCGTTCTGAGCGAAGCGAAGAATCTAAAATACGAAGAGTCTAAAAACTATATGAGGAATCATCAATGAAAATCAAGGTTGCAAAATATATTTCAGAGTTCTTCATCGCCCACGGCGTTACCGATTGTTTCATGGTAACGGGCGGAGGAGCCATGCATCTGGATGATGCGATAGGTCATCAGGAAGGGATGCACTGTATATTTAATCATCATGAACAGGCCTGTGCCATTGCCGCAGAAGGATACACACGAATGACAGGGAAGATCGCGCTTGTATGTGTGACCAGCGGGCCGGGTGGAACCAATGCCATTACGGGCGTGATGGGTGGCTGGGTGGATTCGATCCCCATGTTCGTGGTGTCCGGACAGGTGAAGCGGGAGACCACCACCTGGTCCTGCCCGGAACTGGGACTCCGGCAGCTGGGGGATCAGGAATTCCAGATCATCGATTCCGTACGAAATATGACGAAATATGCCGTTATGGTGACGGAACCGAAGGAGATTGCATATCATCTGGAAAAGGCATGGTATGAGGCGCAGAACGGCCGTGGAGGGCCTGTATGGCTGGATATCCCTCTGGATGTGCAGGGCGCATATGTGGAGACGGAGGAACTGGTTCATTTTGGTGAAGAGAGGGATGACACGGAAAGAGATCCTTCGTTGCCGGGAACTCCTCAGGATGACATTGCGAGAGAGCAATCGTCGCCGGAGGCGAAGAAACCTGTCGACGAAAGAATGATACGTGAAATCATAGATCGAATCCATGCAGCCAAGGCACCTCTTATTCTGGCGGGAACCGGCATCCGACTCGGGGATGCCGAAGAAGAATTCCTTCAGTTTGTTTCAAGATACAAAATCCCCGTGGTTACCGCCTGGAATGCAAATGATACGATCGCCTATGACAATCCGTATTATGTCGGAATGCCGGGAACCGTGGGCATCCGCTCGGGGAATTTCGCGGTACAGAACTGTGATCTTCTGATCAGTCTGGGCTGCCGGATGAACATCCGGATGATCGGATATAACCATTTTGATTTTGCGAAAAATGCATATAAGATCGTCGTGGATATCGACGAAAAGGAACTCCGTAAGCCTACCGTGAAGGTGGATCTTCCGGTGCATGGGGATGTAAAGTGCTTCCTGGCAGAGATGCTTGATCAGGACTATCAGACGCCGGAAATGCATGAATCCTGGCGGAAATGGTGCCGGAATCTTCTGGAACGGTTTCCTGCCACCCGGCCGGAGTATCCGGATGCTTCCGGTACGGCGGAGGGTGGTGTTATCAATCCCTATGTATTTATCGACCGGCTGTTTGACCGCCTCACACCGGAGGACCGGATCATTTGCGGAAACGGAAGTGCCTGCGTGGTGACCTTCCAGGCGGCGAAGGTAAAGCAGGGGCAGCGACTGTTTACAAATTCCGGCTGTGCGGCCATGGGTTACGGATTCCCGGCGGCAGTGGGTGTTGCAGTTTCGGATAACAGCCGACGGACTATCTGTATCGACGGGGACGGAAGCATCATGATGAATCTTCAGGAACTGGCTACCGTGGCCAAGAACCGGTTGAACCTGAAGATCTTCGTATTGAACAATAATGGGTATCTGTCGATCCGGCAGACCCAGAGGAATCTCTTCCAACCGCCGTTTATCGGGATCGATGCAGAGAGCGGAGTGGGATTCCCGGATTTTGAGATGCTTGCGAAAGCGTTTGGGATCGGTTACTGCAGACTGGAAGCGGGAGAGGCTTTTGATGCGGATCTCGGCAGGGCACTGGAGGGACCGGATGCCTGTCTCTGTGAGGTAATCCTGGATCCGGAACAGAATTTTGAACCGAAGTCGTCCTCCAGAATCCTTCCGGATGGTCGGATCGTATCTCCGTCTCTGGATGATATGGCTCCATTCCTTTCCCGGGAGGAGTACGAGAGTATACGGTATAAAGCATAGCGTTCCTGGTCCGGACCGGCGAAGCCGGGACGTGCAAAGAATCTTTAAGAAGGAGATCATATGGAATCAGGAAAGAAGGGAAGAATCGTGATCACCGGTGCAACCGGCGCCATCGGACGTGCACTGATCAGCGAATCGATCCGCTGCGGATATGAGGTGCTGGCTGTCATCCACCGCAGCTCCAAAAGGGCGGATGAATTATTGAATATGGATCACTGCCGGGTACTGCGGCTGGATCTTTCGGAGTATCGAAATGCCATGAGTGAAATGGAGTGTCAGGGAATCGCCTGGCCTTCGGGAGATCAGAAAAAAGAAGGGGAAAAAACGCTTGATATGTTCTTCCATATGGCATGGGAAGCGCCCTTCGGAGCCGGGAGGGACGACATTTTCCTGCAGTTTCAGAATGTCCGTGCTGCCATGGAAGCCGCAAAGTTCGCGAAGCAGCTGGGTTGTCAGGTGTTCGTCGGAACCGGATCCCAGGCTGAGTACGGACGGGTAGGCGAGGTTCGTCTTCGTTCCGATACCCCCGTGAATCCGGAGACAGGATACGGATCGGCAAAACTCTGCGCAGGATATCTCACCAGACAATTTGCGGAGCAGGAAGGGATGAGACACATCTGGACGCGGATCCTCAGCGTTTACGGACCGTATGACCGGTCAGAGACACTGATCAGTACAGCAGTCTCACGTATGAGGAATAACGAAGATACGGAGTTTACTCCCTGTGAACAGATCTGGGATTATATCTATTCCGAAGATGCTGCAAGAGCACTGCTGCTGGCGGGAGAGAAGGGGATCCACGGGAAGACCTATGTGATCGGCAGCGGTGAGGCACATCCTCTTCGCTGGTATATTGAAACCATCGCGAAGATCACGGAATATACGAAGGAGATCGGCTTCGGAAAACGACCATACAATGAGAAACAGGTGATGCATCTGGTGGCGGATCTGACGGAGTTGACGGAGGATACCGGATTTCTTCCGAAGGTTGATTTTGAGACCGGTATCCGGGCTATGCTGGACCGGTCATAAACTGTGAAGAATCTCGGACAGACTTGAAGAAACGGCCTGTTTTAGGTATAATAATAATTTAGGAGTAGTGTGTTCATTCGCGGGTTCGTCTGATCACCGGGCCGGTTTTTGTGTATCTGTGACAGGCCCGGATGAGGTACTGAGAGGAAAGATGGAAGAACGGAAAAAAGTCAGTGTATTAATACCGTGCTACAATGAAGAAGAAAATGTTGTCCCCATGGCCAACGCGGTTTCCGAACTGTTTGAAAAGCAGCTTCCGCAGTATGACTATGAGCTTCTTTTTATTGACAACGACTCCAAGGATAATACGCGTCCTTTACTTCGGCAGATCTGCAAACAGAATCCGAACGTAAAGGCTATTTTTAATGCAAAGAATTTCGGACAGTTTAACTCCCCGTATTACGGAATGCTGCAGACTACAGGAGACTGTGTGATCAGTATGGTCTGTGATTTCCAGGATCCGCTGGAACTGATCCCACAGTATCTGGAAGCCTGGGAAGATGGTTATAAGATCGTGATAGGAATCAAGAGCAAGTCGAAGGAAGGCTTCTTCATGCGGAAGTTCCGGACCATTTATTACAAAATGTTGAAGAAAATGTCCCAGGTGGAGATCATAGAGCATTTTACGGGCTCCGGTCTGTATGACCGTGACTTTATCGAAGTCCTTCGGGATCTGAATGATCCGACGCCATTCCTTCGCGGGATCGTCGCGGAACTCGGATATAAACGGAAGGAGATCGAATATGTGCAGCCGAAGAGGCGTGCAGGTAAGACACACAACAACTTCTTTACGCTGTACGATGCAGCCATGCTGAGTTTTACATCCTATACGAAGTCCGGTCTCAGGATCGCAACCTTTATGGGAATGTTCCTGGCTTTCGGCAGTTTCCTGATCGGTATGGTCTATCTTATTCTGAAACTCTGTTACTGGGATCGTTTCGATGCCGGAACGGCACCGCTTCTGATCGGCATCTTCTTCATCGGCTCGATCCTTCTGTTCTTTATGGGGCTCATGGGTGAATACATCATGAGCATCAACCGGAGGGTGATGAACCGGCCACTGGTGGTAGAAGAGGAGAGGATCAACTTTGATCATAGTAAGAAAGGGATGCAGGAGAATAAAGCCGATTCAGAAGAAAAGGTGAAACAATCCGAATGAGCAAAGCCGGGGTATATTACATATCGATCCGATGAACAGTACGAATATCAGCATCAATAAAACAACTGCATATAATGTGATCAGTACTTTTCTGGTGCAGGGGATCACATTCCTGACGATCCCCGTGTTTACACGAGTGATGGGAAAGGATCAGTATGGTTTATACTCTGTCATCTTTTCCTGGGTTATTCTTTTTGCGGGGGTTATGGATTTAGGTGTCAGTTCAACGGTCGGTACGGGACGATACCGGTTTCAGGTGGATTACACCGAATTCCGGACAAATGTACTGAAGCTGATCCTCGGATTCGGAGCGGTCTCCACGGTTGTTTTGTTCGGGATCTCCCGGATCTTCCCGGGAATCTGGGGATACTCCCCGCTCCTTATGCTTTCGATCCTTCTGATGGCACTTGGAAGAACGGTTGTAACATTTACCCAGACCTGCCTCATCTATGAGAAAAAAGCAGGAAGAAATGTGATCCTTTCCCTGATCCTTGTGGGATCCACGGTTACGCTTTCCCTGCTGGGTGTGTTCCTGTTTGAACCGTCGGAACGGTATATCGGTAAGTTCGGCGGAGAGATGATCCCTTATGTCTGTATAGCCGCTGCCATCAGTCTGTTTCTTCTGATCCGGCATCCGGCCGGGTGGAACAGGGAACATATCCGGTTTGCGGTTACGGTAGGTCTGCCCATCATTTTTCATGAACTTGCAAGAAATGTACTGAACCAGTCGGACCGCGTAATGATGCGCTGGATGGATCAGCCGGATGGAGATATCGGTATCTACAGTCTGTTCTTCTCCCTTGCATCGGTGCTGAACGTGGTGCTTCTGGCCCTGAACAATTCCTGGTGTCCGTTCTACTATGATGATCTGAGTGAGAAAAATGATGAATCCCTCCGGAAGAAGACGAGAAATTACGTTGAACTCTTCTCGGTTCTGACTGTAGGATTTCTGCTGGTTTCGAGAGAAGTGGGTTATCTTATGGCGGATGACAGTTATTCGGAGGGACGGAATCTGGTTCCTGTTTTTGTGATAGCCATTTTCTGCATCTTTGTTTACATGTTTTACGTAAATGCGGAATTCTTCTACAGGAAGACGGTTCTGGTCGCTGTAGGATCCGCAATGGCTGCATTCATCAATGTGGGACTGAACTACCTGATGATCGACCGCTTCGGCATGTACGGTGCGGCGATCGCAACAACCATCGCATACGGAATGCTTGCACTGTTCCATTACGTATGTGTCCGTTGGATCCTGAAACTGAAGGCGGGACTGAAGTGGCAGTATCTGATCTTCGGTACGGTTTGTCTGACTTTGGGCGTGCTTGCTTATTATTATCTTGAATCATGGGCTGTCCCAAGATGGGGTATGGCTGTGGCAATCGGAGCATTTGAACTGATCCGGATCATCCGGAGAAAAACGATATTTTAATATATCGGCAATAATGAGAAAGAACAATTGAAAAAAGAGAAGAAAACAATGGATATGGAGGCACGGGGTCGTATGCTGAACAACAAAACAATCATGGTCACCGGAGGAACAGGATCTTTCGGACATCACTTTGTGGAATACGTTCTGGATCATTATCAGCCGAAGAAGATCATCATTTATTCGAGGGATGAATTCAAACAGTTCCAGATGAGAAACCGCTATCAGGAGTATGATGATATCCTGCGGTTCTTTATCGGGGATGTGCGGGACAAGGAACGGATGCAGAGAGCGATGAACGGCGTCGATTATGTGATTCACGCAGCTGCCTTAAAGCAGGTTCCGGCCTGTGAATACAATCCGATCGAGGCGATCAAAACAAATGTAAACGGCGCCTGCAATGTGATCGATGCGAGTCTGGATGCCGGCGTCGAGAAGGTGGTTGCCCTCTCTACGGACAAAGCAGTGAATCCCATCAATCTCTACGGCGGGACCAAGCTTGTTTCGGATAAACTCTTTACGGCGGCAAATGCGTATTCCGGCGAAAAGGGAACGACCTTCTCGGTTGTGCGTTACGGAAATGTGGCCGGAAGCCGTGGCTCCGTAATTCCGTTCTTCCAGGGGATCATCGATCGCGGTGGAAAAGAACTTCCGATCACGGATTACCGTATGACAAGATTCTGGATCAGTCTGGAACAGGGTGTGGAGCTTGTGATCAAAGCGCTGGAGGAAGCAAGGGGAGGAGAGACCTTTATCTCCAAGATCCCGTCATTCAAAATAACAGACCTGGCTGAGGCCATGCTTCCGGGCTGTGAGATGCCGGAGGTGGGAATCCGTGAAGGAGAGAAGCTTCATGAGATCATGATCACAAGGGAGGATTCTCTGCACACATATGAGTATGAAAAGCATTTCATCATTTTCCCGCATTATGACTGGTGGAATTCCTCGAAGATTATTCCCGGAGGAAAACTGGTTGCATCGGAATTTGAGTACAGCTCCGGCACGAACAGTGAGTGGCTTTCCGTGGAGGAACTGAGAGAACGTCTGAAGACAGATCTGGATGAGCATTAGAGGTCACGCTTATGGAATTGGCAAGATACGGGGGATCTCCGGTCAGGGATACGAAAATTTATTACGGTCATCAGTGCATCGATGAACAGGATGTTGCTGCGGTTTCCGCGGTTCTTACGAGTGATTATATCACCTGCGGGCCGGCGGTTCAGTCAGCAGAAGAGAAGCTCTGCCGGATGACGGGAGCAAGGCACGCCGTACTCGTTTCCAACGGAACGGCAGCACTCCATATGGCATGTATGGCCGCAGGGATCGGCCCGGGGGATGAAGTGATCACTACGCCGCTTACGTTTGCGGCAAGCGCAAATTGCGCAATTTACTGTGGCGGGACACCGGTGTTTGCAGATATCGATCCGGAGACCTATAACATCGATCCGGTGGATGTAGAGGCGAAGATCACGGATCGTACCAAGGCAATCGTTGCGGTTGATTTTACCGGGCAGGTTGTACGGATGAAAGAGCTTCGGGACCTGGCAGACAGATACGGACTGGTTCTGATCGAAGATGCGGCGCATTCCATCGGCTCCTGTTATGACGGAAAACCGGTGGGATCTCTTGCGGATCTGACCTGTTTCAGTTTTCATCCGGTGAAGACAGTGACCGCCGGTGAAGGCGGAGCGGTTCTTACGGATAATGAAGAGTATTACAGGAAGGTCATGCTGGGGCGGACCCACGGGATCACACGTTTTGAGACGGATATGGAGCATCCCACGGGAGAAGTCTGGTATTATGAGCAGATCTTTCTCGGCTATAATTACCGGATGACGGATTTTCAGGCGGCGCTGCTATCCAGCCAGCTGGATAAGCTTCCATGGTTTAAGGAACGACGTCAGGAGATTGTGAAAAGGTATGATGAAGCGTTCTCCGAGGTGGAACAGTTGATCGTGCAGAAGGAGATTCCGGAGTCGGATACCTGCAGGCACTTATATATCATCCGGCTGGATCTTGAGCGGCTCACCTGTTCCAGGCTGGAATTCTTTGAAGCCATGAGTGCCGAAAATGTACAGTGTCAGGTACATTATATCCCGGTTTACTGGTTCCCCTATTATGAGGAACGCGGATATCCAAAGGGACTCTGTCCGATTGCGGAAGACGTATATGGGAGCATCATGAGTATTCCGCTGTATCCTTCCCTTTCGGATCAGGATGTGGAGGATGTGATCCGCGCAGTGAAGAAGGTGGCGTCGTACTTTGCGAAATGACGGAGGAAAGAGGCATGAAGCTTTGTCTTGGAACCGTACAGTTTGGTATGGATTATGGTGTATTTAACCAGCCGAAGCAGGAACCGGAGTATTGTATCCGGTGTCTGGATTATGCGACACAGAACGGGATTGATGCAATCGATACCGCAACTGCATATGGGATCGCCGAAGAGATCGTAGGGGAGTTTCTGGCGAAAAGAACCGTGCAAAGAGACAGACTGTTTGTGAGTACCAAGCTCCTTCCGAATTCGCTGGATGAGTGCAGACCTTCGGAGTATGTTTCGGTGATCTGCAGTAAACTGAAGCGGTCCCTTGACGTGCTGCATACGGATTATGTGGATGCATATTACCTTCACAGCTCCAGATATGCATTCCGGGAGGAAATCCTGGAAGCTCTGACGGTTGTGGAGCAGGAAGGCCTGGCGAAAAAAGTCGGGGTGTCCGTGTATTATCCGGAGGAAGCCGAGGCCTGCTTCCATAGTCCGTTTGTAAAGTATATCCAGCTACCGTACAGTATCTTTGATCACCGGATGAAGGAACATGCGGTATTTGAGAAGGCGGCAGCCGCAAACTGCAGTGTTGATGTTCGAACCGTTTTTATCAAGGGACTGATCCGGCTGACGGATCCCGAAGTCCCTGCGCATCTGGAAAAAGCAAAGCCGATCCTTAAGAAGCTGGATCAGATCTGCAGTGAGACCGGTTTCTCCCGGATCGATCTGGCCATGGGATATGTGAAACGGGAGAAGTCCGTATCCCATCTGGTCTTTGGTATTCGTACACTGGAACAGCTGCAGGAAGATATGATCTCATTCGGGAAGGATGTTCCGGAAGAAATCTTTCAGGAGATAGACAGAGAGTTTTCGGGAATTGCAGCAGACCTTGTAGTCCCGAGCCTCTGGGTAAAGTGAGGTATTGTGTATGAATTATCTGGTAATGATCCAGGCAAGATGCGGTTCCACCAGACTGCCGAATAAAGTACTGAAGGACCTTTGCGGCAAGCCGGCGCTCCGCAGGATGATCGAGCGGGTACAGCAGAGCCGGCGTGTGGATGAAGTGATGGTTATTACGTCTATTGAGAAGAACAATCTTCCGATCCTCTCCCTTTGCTCTGAGATGGGCATCCGTGTGGGCATCGGATCGGAAGAAGATGTTCTGGACCGTTTCTATCAGACGGCAAAGCTTCTCAGTCCGGAATATGTGATCCGGTTGACTGCGGACTGTCCCTGCTTTGATGCGGAACTGCTGGATCTTGCCATTGAAGGGATGAACCCGGATACGGATTATCTGGGAATGCTGAGCGAATCCTTTGCGGACGGATTGGACCTTGAGATCATGCGTTTCTCCGCATTGGAGCGTGCATGGAAGGAAGCAAGGCATTCCTTTGAGAGAGAACATGTGACGCAGTACATCATCCGTCATCCGGAACTCTTTAAGCTGCAGGATTTTGTTTCACCCATCGGTCCTTTCGGAGAGTATAGATGGACTGTGGATGAACCGGAGGATTTCGAAGTGGTGGAACGGATCTACCGGTATTTTATGTCCCTTGGCACCGAAGCTTTCGGATATAAGGAGATTCTGGCATTTATGTCGGAACATCCGGAAGTGAAAGAGATCAACCGGAAATATCAGAGAAATGAAGGCCTTCAGAAGTCAATTCGTGAGGATCGTGTCATAGAATCGCAGTCATAAACCCGGAGGAAAAAACATGAACTTTGAAAGATCGGAACAGCTGCTTGCAAGGGAACTGAAGGTTTCGCCGCTTGCGGCACAGACCTACAGTAAATCATATCGTTACTTCTGCAGAGGACTTGCCCCCAGCTTTATGGACAGAGGGGAAGGGTGCTATATCTACGATGTTGACGGGAACCGGTTCCTTGATTACATGTGTGCCCTGGGTCCCATCACGGTAGGGTATGGCATTCCCGAGATCACGGAAGCGGTAATCAGACAGGTGAAAAAATTCTCCAGCGGATCCTTACAATCCGAACCGGAAGCGGATCTGGCAGAAAAACTGTGTGAGATCATTCCCTGTGCCGAGATGGTACGGTTTGTTAAGAACGGAGGAGATGCCACCACGGCAGCAATCCGTCTTGCAAGAGCATTTACCGGGCGGGACGTGGTACTGATGTCCGGATATCATGGAATGCATGACTGGTCCATCGGTGCTTCCGAGAATCATAAGGGTGTTCCCGAAGCAGTACGAAGGCTTACTTTGAATTTCACTTATAATGATCCGGAGGATCTGGAAGCAAAACTGAAAGAGAACCCTGTGGCCGCCGTGATCCTTGAACCGATCCAGAGTGACGGGCCGAAGGAGGGATATCTTCAGAAGGTGAAGGAACTGGCGCATCAGTACGGAGCCCTGCTCATTTTTGATGAAGTTGTTTCCGGCTTCCGGTATGCTTTGGGCGGAGCCTCGGAGCTATATCATGTGACTCCGGATCTGGCAGCCTTCGGAAAGGGCATGGCCAACGGATATGCCATCTCTGCAGTGGCCGGGAGGCGGGACATTATGCAGCAGATCGAAGAGGGAGTCTTTGTGTCCACCACATTCGGAGGAGATGCGGTTCCGATGGCGGCGGCACTGGCGACCATTCGCATCCTGGAGCAGCCCGGATTCTATGATCATATCTGGGAGATCGGTAAGCTTCAGAGAGACGGGATCGTGAAATGCATAGAGAAGTATGACCTAAGTGAGGTCCTTTCAGTAAGCGGCCTTCCGCCCCATGCGGGAGTGGCCTTTGAAGGGCATGGCTCCTTATCGTATCTGGATGTTCAGTCGGTTTATTCCCAGATCATGCTGAAGCATCAGATCCTTGTATTTGCAATCTATAATCTGAACGGGTCTCATACGGAGCAGGAAGCCGGGAAGTATCTGGAAGCAACGGATGAGGCATTTGCCCTAATCCGTACGGCGATCGACAGGGATTCCGTGGACGGGATCCTTCAGGGAGGAAAAGTGGACCCTGTGTTTAAGAGGAATATTAAATAGCATGTTTCATTTGTTTGAGAAAATCGGAAAGGGTGAAGTGTATGTCATCGCCGAAATGAGTGCAAATCATGGAGGCTCTCTTTCCAATGCTCTGGAAATCGTACGGCAGGCTGCAGCAGCAGGGGCCGACTGCCTGAAGATTCAGACGTATACGGCCGACAGTATAACCATCGACTGCGACAGGGAGGAATTCCTGATCCATGGCGGTCTCTGGGACGGATATAAACTGTATGATCTTTATACGGATGCGGGAACGCCGTATGAATGGCAGGAAAGGATCAAAGAGGAGTGCGAAGCCTGCGGGATGGATTTCCTTTCAACGCCCTTTGACCCTGCGGCTGTGGATTTTCTGGAGGATCTTGGATGTGAGGCATATAAGATCGCGAGCTTTGAACTGGTGGACATTCCTTTGATCGAATACGCGGCTTCCAAAGGAAAAACGATGATCATGTCCTGCGGAATGGCCACGGTCGATGAAATACAGGATGCGGTTGACGCCTGTCATCGAATGGGAAATGATCAGGTTGTACTTCTGAAATGCTGCAGTGAGTATCCTGCAAACTGGGAGCATATGCATCTTGCCAACATACCGGATATGAAGAACCGGTTTCAGGTGCCGGTGGGTCTTTCGGATCACAGTGCAGGAAGCATAGCTTCCGTGGTAGCCGTATCCATGGGTGCGTGTGTGATAGAAAAGCATGTAAAACTGGACGGGGTTGAAAGTGCTGACAGCAAGTTCAGTATGTCTGTGGATGCATTTTCGGAAATGGTAAGAGATGTCCGTGATGCAAGGAGGATCGCCGGAGAGATCCATTACGGACCGACCGATGGGGAGATGGCGAACCTTCAGTTCCGTAGAAGCCTTTATGCAGTGAAGAACATTACCGCGGGAGATAAAATAACGCCGGAGAATGTCCGGAGTATCCGCCCATCCGGAGGACTTCCCCCGAAATATCTGGAAGATATGACAGGACGGGCTGCATTAAAGGATATTCCCTGCGGATCACCGATCCGAAGAGAAGATTTTGGGGAGAAATGATCTATGCTGTTTTTACGGGATGCAACTTCGGATGATCTGGAACTGTTATTGACATGGGCGAACGATCCCTGTACAAGGCAAAACTCTTTTCATACCGAAATGATATCATATGAGGAGCATGAACGGTGGTTTGGCAGGATGATGAAGGATCCGGACCAGATCCAGTATATCCTGATGGAAGATGATACTCCGGTGGGTCAGATCCGGATCCGGAAGGAACAGGGCAAAGGAGAGATCAGTTACAGTGTTGCTCCGGAAGCGCGGGGAAAGGGCTATGGGAAAAAACTTTTGCAGCTGGCGGAGGAGAAGATCCTTGCGGAGCACCCGGAGATCGAGGCGCTTACGGCTGCAGTAAAAGCGGAGAATTCCGTATCCTCGCATCTTTTCCTTCAGGAAGCATATGAGATGCAGTATACGATGTTCGAAAAGAAAATACGATCCTGAATAACGATCAAGTGTTTGTAGCATATCCGGATAAAAAAATGATTCTGATCAGAGCGGACGGAAATTCAATAATCGGTGCAGGCCACATCATGCGTTGTCTTTCGATCGCAGATGCATTTTGCGATGCGGAAGAAGATGTTTTGTTTGTGCTTGCGGATGAAACCTTTCAGGATGTGATCCGGGAAAGAGGATTCCGGGTGCATGTTCTGCATACGGATTATCGAGCCGCGGAGGAAGAAACAGATCTTCTGATCCCTCTTCTTTTGGAAAACCCGGTCACATGTTTTCTTGCCGACAGTTATTATGTGACAGAAGCCTATCTGGGAAGGATCAGAGAATACACAAAGGTCGTTTATCTGGACGACCTGGGTGAAACTGCCTGGCCGGTGGATGTTCTGGTGAACTATAACATTTCAGCCAGTCCGACGGCGTATGCTTCTTTATACAGTGGTGCGGACAGGGAAGATACCGCGTTGCTTCTCGGGTGTTCCTATACACCGCTTCGAAGAGAGTTTCAGAATATTCCCGCCGGAAAGAAACAGGATGGAAAAAGAATCTTTGTATCCTCCGGAGGTGCGGATCCGGAGCATGTGGAGCTTCGGCTTCTGCAGTGGCTGGTCCGGCATCCGGATACATTTCCGGGATATGAGTTTTGCTTTGTTGTTGGGGCCGTGAATCCGGATTATGCGCAGATCCTCTCACTGTCCAAGGATATGAACCGGGTGACGATCTATCGGAATGTGTCAAGAATGCAGGAACTGATGTCCGGTTGTGCTATCGCTGTTTCTGCAGCCGGAAGTACATTGTATGAGCTTTGTGCCTGTGGCCTGCCGATTCTTACGTACATCACGGCAGATAATCAGATTCCGGCGGAAAAGGCTTTTGTGGAAGCAGGGATCGCATGGTCTGCGGGAGATGTCCGTACAGAAGAAGATTTTGTTGAAACGTTGTTTCAATCCCTTGACCGTCTGCTGAAAGCTGCAAAGCAAAGAGAAGAAATGTCGGATCAAGCCATCACTCTGGTGGACGGAAAAGGTGCGGCAAGAATTGTAAAAGGAATTATGGATGGAATTCATGGAGAATCTACCGGTAAAAAAGAAAAAAGCGTTGGCGGAGATCACACATCCGTATAAGTTTATCCAGCTGGTCTGGGTGGTCCTTTCTTATCCGGAGCATGAATGGGATGTGCTGATCCGTTATGCCGACGGACAGTCTGAGATAGTCCGTGAACTGGCAGATCTTTGCAGAAAGACAGGACTCTTCCATGATGTCCGGGAAATGAATCGATCGGGCCTGGGTGCCTCCTCCTTCAGCAAAATGAAGGAGATGGCCAAAGTGCTTTTTTACGTATTTACGTTTCGGAGAGAGAAATACTGCCGGAAACTGATCGCACAGGAATTTGGAGATACGAAGTATCAGCTGTTTTGTGCGGAGACATCATTTTCCTTTTTCGGATGTGCGATGATGAATCAGTCAAGAAAGATCCCGACGATCCTCCTGGAGGACGGGAGCTGGGAATATGCGGATGTGAGAACGTATTTCGGGATGGCGGACCGGATCGCGGGAACGATCCTGTTCCGGCTGAAGGTCGTGAATTTTATAACGAAAAAGAACTTCTACTGGAACCGGTATTGTCTGAAATATGCGACCAGGCCGGAGCTTCTGATCGAGAAGGATTTCCGGAAGGTCCGGAGACTCTTTTCAAACAAGGAACTTATGGTGCGGTTCAATGCAGTCATGAAAGATATCTACCGGCTGGAAGAACTGGACTACGATGTGGTCGCATTTACATCGGTTTCTCTCAGCCCCGGGAAGTATTCGGACAATCAGCTGTTTAAGGAGTGGATGGAGAAACGGTATGCCGGAAAGCGGATCCTGTATAAGAACCATCCGATGGACAGCTTTGATTATTCCGGCGGAAGTGAAAATGCAGACTGTAAATATAAGATGGTACCGGGAGAGCTGCTGATCCGTCTGATCGGAGGTGCGGAAGTGGTTTTCATGTTCCCGTCCACCATGATGCTGAGTTTTCCGAAGGACAGGAAGATCAAGGCAGTCCATTTCAACCCGAAGATCATGATCCCGGAATATCAGCAGGGATTTGAAGAAACGCTCCGTATGTGTAAGCGCTGCGAGATTCAGACAGTGGAGATTCCATCCTGAAGCATTTCCCGGTTTTGATCTTTGATCCTGAGGAAGGCTCCGAGCAGGAAGAATGCCATAAAGACCGGAGTGATCTGATTGATTCCCACGGGCAGGAGTGCGATACAGTATACGATGAATTCGATACAGCTGATCTTGTCAAGCCGGGGAACCTCTTCAAGAAAGAACAGGAACGGAATGATGAAGAGGATCAGATTGTAGCTGCTGCAACCATCCGTGATCTGAAGGGCAAGAAATGTGACCAGCATCAGATATTGGGAACGGAAAAGCTTCCTATGCTCTTTCGCGAAAAACATATGATAGAGCAGAATTCCCACACACAGGACCAGGATGACAGCGGATAGGACGGACATGACCGAGGTTCCGGAAGAGGTTGCATTGTCTACGGTGCGGAAATCGAAGAGGGTTTTCATCCATGCAGAAATGCCGTCAAATCCTTCAAAGAAGAACAGGGGCAGGAGTGTGACCAGGATGGCATAAAGGATCGCACGTCCGGCAGCGGCGAAATGCCCTTTCTTTAAGAGCAGGATCCCGAATGCTGCCGGGAAGAGCTTCAGCCCGAATGCACACGCCAGGGCGATAAGGGCCAGTTCCCGGGTGAGACGACGTTCGTCCTCGTAATGCTTTATGAAATAAAAGATCAGGACAAACGCAAGCAGGATAAGGTTTCCACGCTCGACTGCCTGAAAGGTTCCTGCCGAAAAAACAAGGCAGAAGGTGAGAAGATATGATTTCGTACAGGAATGGATCATGACCGAGATCACAAACAGGGTAAGGATCAGGAACATGAGAAAAAGAACCATAGTGGACTGCATGAGACGGACATCCTCACCGGTTCCGACGATCAGTTTGGAATCGTCATGGGTAGCCGGCCAGTCAGCCTTCAGGGAGTCCGGTACGAAGAGCTGGAGCAGATAGAAGAACAGGTTGGCCAGCGGCGGATAGATCACACCATACTGTGTATAGGGTTTTCTCGTATGGGTTTCGATCAGGGAGTGAAAGAAATCCATCCCGGTATCATCCGGATCGATGAAGAAAAGAACCTGAAACAGCTTGCCGTTCGAGATGAGAAGGGCAAGCGTGGCGCTGACCAGAGTGATCAGGGAAAGAATGATATACACTTTTTTTGTTTCAAAGGTTTTTCCCTTCATGGACCGGCTCCAAAAGTTGAATATGAATTACAAAGAGTATTGTAATTGTTTTTATAGAAATATGCAAAGGGATTTTAGACGTTTCACGGCAAAGGAGATTTGCGTATGAGAAAGATCGGAAAGAGAATGATGGCGAGTGTCCTGACTGCAGCCATGACAGTCGGGCTTTTTGGCGTGCAGGGAATCGGATCTGCATCGGATCTTGTGGAGGCGGCAGAGATCCCGGTGCGGGAGACCACGGTGACGGAGGCGCCTTCCGGACAGATCATTGTCGGCGTGGAAGGTGTCGATACCACCTCCGCCCAGAAGGATATCATCGATCTGATCAATGAAGTCCGTCTGGATGCATGTACCTCCGGAAATGTTCCGAATCCGAATGATCCGGATGTAATGCTGACTGCGGATGATTATTATCCGATCCAGCTGGGTGTGAATTGCCAGAAGGCGGCGGTGATCCGTGCGGCGGAGGGATCGGTCATGATGGCGCATAAGCGGCCGGACGGAACCATGTGTTCCACGGTTGCAAGCTTCTTCGGAGTGAACTGTGCGGAGAATCTTGCCTGGAGCTATAAGGTCGGAACCGCGATGGACGGTTGGATCGGTGAGAAGAGTTACTGGGTGGATGATCTGGATTCAGCCAGTGCCGGTCATTATCTCAGTATGATCAATCCCAATTACAGATATGTGGGTATCGCCACATTTAATCCGAAGTATGATAATGCGCCCTATGACTGGGCATGTACCTCGGGTGAGTTCGAGACATCGGATACAGCGGTTGCGTCTTCCGATTATGAGGAAGCAAAGAATGATACCGTGATCCAGAAGATGCCGATCCTGGTGTCGTCTGTTCAGGAAATGGCCATCCGGGGAGATTCGGTTCTTTCCGTAGGCGCGGATACCGAGGCGGAACTGCTTGTGAATTTCTTTTACAAGGGAACCGTGGGTTCCAATACGGTTACGGATTGTCCGGTGTATTCCGGAGTTTCCTGGAGCAGTTCAGAGCCGGATGTGCTTTCTGTTGATGCGGACGGCAAGGTCACGGCAAAGGCGGAGGGGCAGGCTGTCCTTACCGCATCCATAGGGTCGGGAAGCGGCGAAATGACCGTGGAGAAGACAGTTATCGTTGTTCCGGAAGGCGTTACCGTTACCGGTGCAGAGAATCCGGATATGGTTTATACAAAGAGCGGAGTCCGTCCGCCCCTCAGTAAGACGGCAGTGCTCACACTCAGCAACGGCTCCACGGTTCCTGCGGATGTTTCCTGGGAGGAGATCACCGCAAGCCAGTATTCGCCGTATCTGAACGGAAAAGAATTCGAAGTGGCCGGAATGGTCATGGGTTTTGATGTGGTACAGAAGGTGCATGTTTATGCTGCTACTGTGACTAAAGCATATACGGAAACGGACACTCTGGAAACGGACAGCGGAACAACACCGGATACTGTCTCCGTGAAGATCAATCTGTCCACAAATATGACGATGAAACTGGGTACCGCTCCCTGGACCGGTATTCATAATATGTCCTATGAAGGTGCGAAGATCGTGCTTGACTGGGATACGGATTCCCTGGAGCAGTATAAGCTCCGCGAAGGTGGTGATTTTACGATCAACGGAACCGTTACGGTTACCACCATTGACGGAGAGCAGACGATCGATCTGGCACAGAAAATGCATGTGAATCCGGCAACCGTTACCAAGGTTGAATTTATGCAGGATGAAGTCACCACGGACAGCGGTACCGTACCCGATTACCCGAAGGCGTCCGTAACCTGGTCCAACGGGGACGAGACGGAGGAGGAGATCCAGTGGGCGGATGCGGAACCGACGAAGACAGACCGGAAATACATGGAGCGTAGCGGTGGGGACTATACACTGACCGGTACCTACCAGGGAGAAACAACAACGATCACGGTGCATGTGAATCCTGCGGTTGCTTTAGAGGCTGAGATCCCGGCAGAGGAAAAGAATAAAACCGTACCCAGCGGAACGCCGGCGGAGCTGACAAAGACCGCCACGGTAACCTGGTCCAACGGGGATACTACGACAGAAACCATTTCCTGGGAAGAACAGAGTCATGACGATTACGGAAAGATCACCGGCGGCAACTATACGGTAAAGGGTACCGTGGAAGGCCTGACGGTATCCGTGAAGGTGACCGTTCTTCATGCGACCATCCGTAGTGTGGAGGAACTGAAGACCATCGAGACCGTACAGAAGAAGGCGCCCATCCTTCCGGAGACGGTTCGTGTCAACTGGTCCAACGAAGATGAAACGGATGAGCCGATCAGCTGGGAGGAGATACCGGCCTCAGCATATGCAACCCCGGATGAAGACTTTGTTGTGACAGGAACCATTACGGATTTCGATGATAAGAAAACCGAAGTTACGGTGGTGGTTCATGTGAATGAGAAAGCCCTGACCGGTATCGCTTGGAAGGACGAAGGTCCGGACACGGATACATCCTACTACAGTTATCAGAAGCAGGATCTCACGGGAACACTGATCGCCACCTACGACAATGACGAGACAGCGGAAGTGATCCTGACACCGGATATGATCACAGCCTTTGATGCGGACAGCAGGAAGAGCACACAGGTGGTTACCATCACCTATACGGAAGCAGGTGTCAGCAAAACCCTGGATGTGACAATGCATCTGATCCAAAGAACCGGGATCCGGATCGTGACGGAGCCGGAGAAGACAGCATATATCGAGGACGAGACACTGGATCTTACCGGGCTTTCCATGGTGGAACTGCTGGATAATGATACGGAGCGCAGCATTTCCGAAGATGAACTGAAAAATGTGGTCTGCACCGGATATGATTTAAGCCCGTCCGAGTACGGAAGTCAGAAGGTTACGGTATCCCTGGTAGAATTCTCGGATACTTTTGATATCACGGTCAGGAAGAAACAGCTGAATGCCCTTCGGATCGTATCCCTTCCGAAGCAGGTGACCTATGTTACCACGCAGCCGCTGAACATGAGCGGACTCTCGGTAAAGGCCGGTTACGATAACGGCTCCGAGAAGACGATCAAAATTACGCAGGATATGCTCCGGGAAGATCTGGAGCTTACGGAAGAGAACGTTCGTGCCGGTAATTTCGGCCTGGATGCGAATACGGATACAGCAGGAACACATAAGCTTTATATTCTGTATTCGGAGAAGGTGGTGGAGGAAGACGGAAGAACCGCTACGCAGTATGCGGCAGCCTATTTCGACATCACGGTTCTGGAGAAGGTGGTGCAGTCCGTTGAGTTCGCGAAGGCTCCCGGTCAGACGGAGTATCCGGAGGATGATATTCAGTTTGACAACTTCAGTGATGCCATGCTCCTCGTGCATAACAATAACGATTATGATGAGCAGATCTCCATCCGGGAAGCGGAGATCACCGGCTTTGACATTGGCTCTGTCGGCACTTATGAGGTGACGGTCACCTACGGCGGAAAGAGCCTTACATTCGATGCGGTGGTTCGTGCAAAGCAGATCACGGGGATCTATGTGATCCCGCCGACACGGGTCAGCTATACGGAGGAGGAATATCTGGATCTCACCGGTGGCGAGGTTGTGATCGTTTATGATAACGGACGTGAGGACCGGATAGCGCTTTCGGAGGAAAATGAGAATCTTGAGATCGCATTTGACGATGAAAGTGATCCCTGTGCGCCTCTTACGGAAGCGAAGAGGAAACTCCTCGTATTTTGGAAGGGTGAGGAGGTACTGACGGAAGACGGCGGGCAGATCGGGATCGATACCATTCATAAGATTCTGCAGAAGATCGAATGGAAGGCGGGAAGCCCGGCTTCGAATACCTCTTACTATGCATACGATAAGGCGGATCTTACCGGTACACTCCTTGCGTCCTACGACAACGGAGACGTGGAAGAGGTGGCACTTACGCCGGACATGATCACGACCTTTGATGCGGAAAGCCAGAACAGAACTCAGACTGTAACCATCAGCTATTCCTATGCAGGTGTCCGTGTGACCATGAATACGGAAATGAAACTGGTGAAGCGGGCAGGGATCCGGATCAGCAGTGTTCCCGCAAAGACAGAGTATATCGAGGGTGAGACGCTGGATGTAACCGGTCTTCAGATCGATGAGCTTCTGGATAATGATGAAGTACGCGCATTGTCCGAAGAAGAGGCAGCAACTGCGGTGTGTACGGGATTCATTTCCCGTCCGTCTGCCTACGGCGACCAGAAGATCACCGTGAGAGTCGGATCGTTCAGTGACACATTTTCGGTATCCGTCCGGAAGAAGAAGCTGGCGGGACTGCATCTGATCAGTGCGCCGACGCTCTGCACCTATGCGGAGACACAGCCTTTATCCCTGGCGGGACTTAAGGTGGAGGCAATCTACGATAATGGTGACAGGAAAGACCTGAGCGTCACAAAGGATATGGTACGTGAGGGTGTGACGAAGGAAGGGCTTGGCTCCGGAGATACCGGAAAGGAAGCAACCACCGTCGGCGTCGGAACACACACGTTATCGGTCCTTTACATCGAAGACAAGATGGCAGGCTGGGTCGACTTTGATGTGGAAGTGATCGAAAAAGTAGTAGAGTCCCTGGAGTTTGATAAAGGACCGTCGAAGACCGAATATCCGGAAGGAGATGTGAACTTCGATCTGTTCGGGGGGATCCGGATCATCGCACACTGCAACAATGATTTTGATGAGCAGGTGGAGGTTACTTCCGGTATGATCAGCGGTTTTGACCTGAACAAGGTCGGAACACAGACCGTAACCGTGACCTACGGCGGACAGAAACTCACATTTACGGCAAAGATACGGGAGAAGAAGGCCACACAGACGGTGGTGACGCCTCCGTCGAAGACGGAATACGAGCCTGGAGAACAGCTGGATCTTACCGGAGCGAAGATTGTGATCACCTATGACAACGGAACGACCGAGGAGATCCCCGTTTCGGAGGATAATAAGGATATCCGGGTAACCTTTGTAGGCGGAAGTGATGCCGGAGGATCTCTTTCCGAAGGGGAAAGAAAACTGGTGATCACCTATAAGGGAGAGACACTGGAGATGGCGGACGGAACACCGGTGACCATCAATGTGGAACAGAAGAAGGTAAAGACGAAGTTCCGGAACGAGTGGCGGAAGAATGTCTGGTACGATAAGGACGGTTATGCGACGGATCTCACCATGAAATGGAGACACAACAAAAAGGGCTGGTGGATCGTTGACAGCGAAGGAAAGTACCGGATGAAGAAGTGGCAGAAGATCGATGGCAAGTGGTACTTCTTCCGGGCGGACGGTTACATGGCATCGAAGGAATGGTGCCAGGGTTACTGGGTGAACAGAGACGGTACCTGCACGTATGCGGGAAAAGCCCGCTGGCGTCATAACTCCAAGGGCTGGTGGTACGAGGATAATAAAGGCTGGTATGCAAAGCGCTGCTGGCAGAAAATCGACGGCAAATGGTACTACTTCGGAGCAGACGGCTACATGGTGACCAGCAGGTACGTGGACGGCTACTGGATCGGAGCGGACGGCGTATGTCGTTAAGCGGGACTTGGGAGTACACCGGCACCGTGACGGCGGTAAATCCCGGTGACTTGCATTTTCGGATGAAATCACGTATAATCAAACGTGGTATGCCTTTTGTTCTGTTTTTTACCTGGGACGAAGCGGTCTCATCTGCAGAGGGCATGCGGAATCATTGGGGTTGTTGTTTTAAGCTCCGTACATCCGGGCTACGGTCCGGATCCGGTATGGCTTACGTGACATCGGAGGGAGAAGCATGAAGGAACAGGCAAATCAAACACAGGATGTTGATCTGATCAGAGATACCACACTGGAGGTCCCTGATATTCTGGAGCAGGTGTATGCCGCGCTCTCGGAGAAGGGCTACAATCCGGTGAATCAGATCGTGGGTTACATCATGAGCGGAGATCCGACCTATATCACGAGCCATCGAAACGCCAGAAGTCTGATCATGAAGGCGGAACGGGATGAGATCATCGAGGTTCTGATGGAGAACTATATTGAGACAAGATTGAAATAACATGTCATCCTGAGGAGTGTATAGCGCGACGAAGGATCCCATCACTCGGCTAGGGGATTCTTCGCTCTCTGCGATCGCTCGGAATGACAGGAGGAACGGGATTATGCGGATCATGGGCCTGGACTATGGCACGAAGACGGTGGGTGTTGCACTGTCGGATGCATTGCTTCTGACGGCGCAGCCCTATGAAACGATCACCAGAGAGAAGCCGGCACAGCTTCGGAAGACGGTCCAGAGGATCGAAGCTATCATTGCGGAGGAAGAGGTGACGGAGCTGGTGCTCGGTCTTCCCAAGAATATGAACAATACGGAAGGGGAGCGCGCGGAAGAAACACGTGCTTTTCAGGAAATGCTGGAGCGGAGGACACTTCTTCCGGTGCATCTGGTGGATGAGAGACTGACCACGGTGGAAGCTGACCGGATCCTTGAGGAGACGGGGGTGGCTCATTCCGGACGGAAAGAACACATCGACAAGATGGCGGCAGCGATCATCCTGCAGAACTACCTGGACAAACGTCATTCCGAGCGAAGCGAGGAATCTTAAAATACAGACAAGTAGATAGGAGAATACATTGGTAGATGCGACAATGCCTGTGAAGATCATTCCGCTGGGAGGACTGGAACAGATCGGAATGAATATCACGGCGATAGAATATGATAAGACCATCATTGTGGTGGACTGCGGATTATCATTTCCAGATGATGATATGCTGGGAATCGATCTTGTGATCCCGGACATATCCTATCTGATCGAGAACAAAGAACGGGTGAAGGGACTGGTGATCACTCACGGACATGAGGATCATATCGGCTCGATCCCGTATATCGAAAAACAACTGAAGATGCCGATCTATGCAACCAGACTGACCATGGGACTGATCGATTACAAGCTGGAAGAGCATGGGATCCTGAATGAGGTGAAGCGTGAAGTGGTCAGCTACGGCCAGACCATAAAGCTCGGCCAGATCCGGGTGGAGTTCATCCGGACCAATCATTCCATCGCAGACTCGGCGGCACTGGCAATTCATACTCCGGCTGGAACCATCGTCCATACCGGGGATTTTAAGGTGGATTACACACCGGTGTTCGGAGGGGTTATCGATCTGCAACGGTTTGCTGAACTCGGCAAGGAAGGTGTCCTTGCACTGATGGCGGATTCCACCAATGCAACACGTTCGGGCTTTACTCCGTCGGAGAGGACCGTCGGCAAGACCTTCGATCATATCTTTGACGAGAACCGGGATCACCGGATGATCATAGCTACATTTGCGTCTAATGTGGACCGTGTGCAGCAGATCATCAATTCCGCATATAAATACAAGAGAAAAGTAATCGTTCAGGGACGCAGCATGGAGAATGTCATCTCCATCGCTTCGGAACTCGGGTATCTTACGATTCCGGAACATACCCTGATCGAGATTGATGAAGCAAAGAATTATACCGATGAACAATTGGTTTACATAACGACAGGCAGCCAGGGAGAGAATATGGCGGTCCTTTCCAGGATCGCAGCATCGATCCATAACAAGATTTCTATCAAACCCGGTGATGTCGTGATCTTCTCATCCAGCCCGATTCCGGGAAATGAGAAGGCGGTTTACCGTGTGATCAACGAACTGGAGCAGAAGGGCGCCAAGGTGATCTACCATGATGCCCATGTGTCGGGACATGCCTGCCAGGAAGAACTGAAACTGATCTATGCCCTGACCAAACCGAAATATGCGATCCCTGTACACGGTGAGTACCGTCATCTGAAACGGCATGCGGAGCTTGCGGCTGAGATGGGGATACCGAAGGAGAATATCCGTATCGTGAAATGCGGCGATGTTCTCGCGGTTTCCGATGAAGCGATGGAAGTGATCGGTCATGTTCAGGCCCAGGGCGTTCTGGTGGATGGCCTGGGGGTAGGCGATGTGGGAAATATCGTGCTTCGCGATCGCCAGCATTTGTCCGAAAACGGTCTGATCGTGGTTGTACTGACACTGGAACACAGTACGAATCAGCTGCTGGCGGGACCGGATATCATTTCCAGAGGTTTTGTCTATGTGCGGGAAGCGGAGAGTCTGCTGGAGGATTGCAGACTGGTCGTGGAGGAGACGCTGGACGAGTGTCTGTCACGCAGTACTGCGGACTGGTCCAGGATCAAATCCCGTGTAAGAGATGAACTCGGAGAGTTCCTCTGGAAGCGGACGAAGCGGAGTCCCATGATCCTGCCGATCATTTCCGAGGTATAGTGTATAGCCCGGAACGAAGGAAGTTACGGCTCACAGGATTTGTGAGCGAGAGGAAGCGACTGGAATGGATGAGATCCTGAATGCAACTAGATATGTGAATCAGCTTCTGAAGGAGTCGAAGGAGTATCAGCGGTTTATTTTTGCGCGGAATCAGCTTCGTGCAAATACGGATCTGTACCAGCGACTGAAGGAGATGAAGGAGCGGTACAAGGATGTCCAGGCATACTGGGAAGGAAATCCGTATGACGAGATCTACCGCATCTGTCAGGAAAATGATGAACTTCTGCATAATTCTGTGGTAAATGAGTATCTGCGGGCGGAGAGTGCGCTGAGCCATCTGATCCGCATGATGGTAGATACCGTGGTGGAAGGATTCCATATCGATTTCGAGTAAGGTTGGAGGATACGGACTTGGCAAGAAGCAGAGTGAAAACTGCATATAAGACGGAAAGCAGGCTGAAAGCCGCACTGTTCTACGCTACGGCGCTGCTGGTGGATGTCCTGATCGTGTATCTGATTGTGAAGGGCTTCTCCACCGCATATTCACTGTCCTATGAGGTGTTCAGTGATTCTTCGGTGAACAGGGGAGATCTCAGTACGGTAGTTATTACGATCCCTCCGGATTCCTCGACGACTTCCGTGTCGGAACTTCTCTATGAGAACAAACTGATCAAGAACAAATACGTCATGATGGCTAAGATCAAACTGGGAGATTACGGAGGACTGATCCAGGCGGGAAAATACGTGCTATCCCCATCCATGACCTATGATGAGATCATACGTGTGATCACGCATACGGAGGAGAAGAGTACGGAGAATTCGGAGTGATACCGGATTTTGTGGTTGAGATATGTCATTCCAAAGATATGGTTGAATTCCGGGTGACGGGAATCGGGAAAGGTGCGGAAAAAGAAGATGCAGGATTATGATCGGATCCGTTCTTTTATCATGTCATACGGAAAGGAGGAGCAGGGAAAACTGAGTAAATTATACCGGGACGCGGTGTCCCGTGCTGTCCCTGTGATCCGTCCGGATACGAAGGAGCTGCTGAGGCTCCTTCTTTTGATGAATAAACCGGAGCGGATCCTGGAGATCGGAACAGCGGTGGGATACTCTGCTCTTTTTATGGCATCCTGCCTGCCGGAAGTCAGGATTACGACCCTGGAACTGGACCCGGAGCGCGCGAGAGAGGCAGAGGAACATATCCGGGAGTTTGGGGAAGAAGGAAGGATCGAAGTATTGCAGGGGGATGCTGCAGAACTTCTCCGGAAGGAAGCGGACAGAACTGCGGAGGAGAAGGCTCCGGGGTACGATCTTGTATTCATCGATGCCGCGAAAGCTCAATACGGAGAATATCTGACGCTTGTGCTGCCGCTGGTTTCGGAAGGGGCCGTCATTATATCGGACAATGTGCTGCAGGACGGAAGCATCCTGGAGTCCCATTTCCTTGTGGAGAAGCGGGACCGGACGATCCATGACAGGATGCGGGAATACCTGAAACGGCTGACGGATACGGAGGGCTTAACTACAAGCATCCTGCCGGTGGGAGACGGAGTAGCCGTAACCCTTGTGGAAGGGAAAATCCTGTCCGGAACGAAAGAATGAGAAAACAATTACCCTTCGGGCACCCGGCCTCAAAGTGACGGGGATCGGTCATTCGGGGACGGATGGGACCTGTATGGGAAGGTGAGAATTCTAAAACGGGAGATATGATCAGATGACAGAACGGATAAAACCCGAACTCCTGCTTCCGGCAGGAAACCTGGAGAACCTGAAAACGGCCATTCAGTACGGCGCGGACGCGGTCTACCTGGGCGGACAGCGTTTCGGTCTTCGGGCGAAGGCAGATAATTTCTCTACGGAGGAAATGCGGGAAGGCGTTGCTTATGCCCATGAACATCAGGCGAAGGTGTATCTTACCGTGAATATCTTTGCACATAACGGAGACATTGAGGGACTGAGGGAGTATCTCAGGGAGATCCGGGATATACCCTTTGATGCACTTCTGATCTCCGATCCCGGGGTGCTGATGATCCTGCGGGAGGTGTGGCCGGAAGCGGCGATCCACATCAGTACCCAGGCGAACAATACGAATTATATGACCTGGGAATTCTGGAAGCGGCAGGGAGCGGAACGGGTGGTTGCGGCCCGGGAGCTTTCCCTGGAGGAAATCCGGGAGATCAAGGAGCATGTCGGAGACAGTATGGAGATCGAGGCCTTTGTTCACGGGGCCATGTGCATATCCTATTCCGGAAGATGCCTCCTTTCCTCGTATTTTACCGGAAGGGACGCGAACCGGGGGGCATGTACCCATCCCTGCAGATGGAAATACGCCGTTGTGGAGGAGAGCCGGCCCGGCGAATATCATCCGGTTGAAGAGGATGACAGGGGAACCTACATCTTTAATTCAAAGGATCTCTGTATGATCGGACATATTCCGGAGCTTATGAATGCAGGTATTTCTTCCTTTAAAATAGAGGGGCGGATGAAGACGGCACTGTACGTGGCAGTGACTGCGAGAACCTATCGGATGGCTATCGATGATTATCTGGAATCGGAGGAACTGTACCGGAGTCGGCTGCCGCTGTATGAACGGGAGATCGAAATGTGTACCACCAGAGATTTCACGACGGGCTTCTTCTTTCACCGGCCGGACAGCAGCGATCACATATACGGGAGCAGCACATATCTGCAGAAAGCGGTATTCCTGGGCATGGCGGAATCGGTGGATCCCGACGGCGGGGTTCATATCTTCCAGAAGAACAAATTCTCCGTGGGAGATGAGGTTGAGATCATGGCATTTGACGGAAGGAACCTGACCTGCAGGGTGCAGAGGATCGTAAATGAAGAAGGAGAGGAACAGGCATCCGCACCGCATCCGCAGCAGCCGCTTACCGTGTATTTTGAAGGGAAAAATGTGGGCGACATAACATCGGGGATGATGCTCCGGACGGTGCACGGAAACGATGGAAACAAATAGCGTTTTCTGTTATGCATGTTGCACAAAAACCGGCATTATTTTTAAGGGGATTGTCCGTAAAGCTCGCGGAATCCTCATGAAAATGCCGAATTTGTATTGTTTCTTCCCATATAATTATGAATATGATATAATAACTCTGTTGTAAACTATCTATATGAGAGGTATACATAATGAATATTGCAGGAGCAAGAAAAAAGATCCGAATCGGTGACCTTCTGGTTGAGGCAGGAGCTATTACACAGGAGCAGCTGGAAGAGGCGCTGGCGAAGCAGAAGGAAGAGGGCGGCCGTATCGGTAACGTCATCATGGATCTCGGTTTCATCAGCCGTGAGCTTCTGATTACCGTGCTTACAACCCAGATGGGTATTGACTTTATCGAACTTCGAACCATCAAGGTGGATGATAACGTCCTGAAGATGATCCCGGAGAAGCTGGTCAATCAGCACAAGGTATTCCCGATCGGTCTGGATGAGGATAATCCGAATATCCTGAAGCTGGCTATGGCGGATCCCATGGATCTGGCCGCGCAGGATGATGTGACCATCACCACCGGACTTACGGTGGAACCGGTACTTGCCTTCGATGATGATATTCAGGATGCCATCGGTAAGTACTACGGAAGTGCCCAGGCTATGGAAGCAGCAGAAGCCTTTCGTATGGAGCAGGCCTCCGGAGAACTGACCGAAGCCGAAACGGATATGATGAAGGAGGATATCGACAATTCGCCGATCGTTCTTCTTGTAAATCAGATCCTGGAAGGTGGCGTCCGCCAGCGTGCATCCGATATTCATATTGAGCCCATGGAGACCTATGTTCGTGTCCGGTACCGTATCGATGGTGCCTTAAAGCAGGTCATGACATATGATTACAGTCTGGCTGCGGCAATTTCTGCCCGTATCAAGATCGTCGGCGGTATGGATATCGCCGAGAAGAGAAAACCGCAGGACGGTCGTATCACCATCATGGTAGACCGGAGGGAGTTTGATGTCCGTGTATCCTGTCTGCCGACAGTTTACGGTGAGAAGATCGTTATGCGACTTACTTCGAAGGAAGGCCTCACCAAGCCGAAGTCCGGTCTGGGACTTTCTCCGGAGGAGATCGAGATCTTTGACGGCATCCTCAGTAATCCGCACGGGATCATCCTGGTTACAGGACCTACGGGTTCCGGTAAATCCACAACGCTTTATACCTCACTCAGTGAGCTTAATACAGAAGATGTAAATATCATCACGGTTGAGGACCCTGTCGAGGCGAATATCGACGGAATCAACCAGGTACAGGTAAATGTAAAGGCGGAGATGACCTTCGCTGCAGCACTTCGTTCCATCCTCCGTCAGGACCCGGATATCATCATGATCGGTGAGATCCGAGACGGTGAGACGGCGCAGATCGCGGTTCAGGCCGCTATCACCGGTCACCTGGTTGTATCCACACTGCATACGAACTCGGCGGCATCCACGGTTACCCGTGTTATCGATATGGGTATCGAGCCTTACATCATCGGCGATGCTCTGGTAGGTGTTATCGCACAGCGTCTGGTTCGGCGTCTCTGCAATTCCTGTAAGGAACCCCGCCTGGCACTGGATAACGAGAAGGAGATCCTCGGAATCGAAGATCCGGATGAGGATGTAGTCATCTACGAACCGGTGGGCTGCCCGCTTTGCAATGAGACGGGCTATGCAGGCCGAATCGGTGTGTATGAGATGATGCCGGTATCTCATGATCTGCAGGCGGTCATCTCCAAGGGAGCCACTGCGGATCTGATCGAGGAACAGGCGCTGAAGGAGGGTATGACCACCCTGAAGATGGGCGCTGCCAAGCACGTGCTGAACGGAATTACTTCAATAGAAGAAATGAAGAAGATCGTTTACACGGCGGGCGATGAGTACTAAGGTGTATATAATATGAAATTATTATATACGTAAATTACCCATAAACCGGTAAAAAGAATTAATATTTTTCAAATAATATTTTTGTCGAAAAGCACTACAAGTGCCGTAAAATAAGGAATCTTTTTCATAAAAGAGCCTTGAAATATTGTCATAAATATTGTATAATAAATATTATCATCGGTAAAATTAAAAGAGGCAATATTTATGGCACATATTTATTGGGAATTACATGAGATCCCGCAGCCGGAAGGCTCATATGTCAACCGTAGTGACGGTCGAGTTTTTCTGATGTCCGATGACGGCAATGGGAAGTCAAAACGCCGGGTAATCGGTCATGCTACAAGCGATACGATGATGCATCCTAATGAGTTGTATCGTTTTCTTTATCCAACGGAGTGGGAACTTCAGTATCACGAAAAAAGTTTTCCCGCTCACGAGCTACACATGGGGATGTATATGCTATCCCTTGGGATAGGATATTCAACAGAGCTATACAAGATACTCCATGAAATATACGGACCGCTGTATGCAAATGCCATAATGGACTATGCCATGTATTCCATCATGGACAGGAATGATACAACACAGCTCTTCACAGACCGAATGTCACGAGAGGTTCTGTTCTCGAAGGAAGCTTATAGTGATACATGGTATTCTGACCTTTTCAAGCGTCACATGAGCGAGGATGCAAACCATCAGTTCCGCCTGCTGTGGCTGAAAAGATGCCAGCAGCAAGGTGTATCAAAGGTCTGGCTGAGCATAGACGGTTCAAACAATGACTGCTCAATATCTGATGGTGATCTCGCAGAAAAAGGTAATGCCAAGTCTCACAGGAATACAAACATTGTCAGTTATATTTGGGCCGTGGATGCTTCATCGGGAAAGCCTGTAACCTACCAGGTAAACAATGGAGGTATGGTTGATAGCAAGGCTTTCCAGAAGATCGTCACTGTGCTGAAAGGAGCCGGCATTTCAGTCGAGGGCATCATACTTGACCGCGGATTCTGTACCCACGATGTGCTGACTGCGATCAAGGAAAGCGGGTATGCTTATATCCTTATGCTAAAGTCCGATACATACGGCCATACCAAGATGCTCGAAGAGCATTCAGAGGATATCCGCTGGAAGGTTTCCAATGTCGTTTCCGAAGACGGCATCTTCGGAATAAGATCGAAAGGAAAGGTATTTGGCAGCCATTTGGATGAAGCCTTCCTCTACCTGTACTATGACGGGGTTAATGGAAGTGAGCGATCCGTAACCCTTATACGCAAGGTGATCCGCGGCGCAGAGCAGATGCGCAAGGCGATCGCTTCCGGTGAAAATCCTGCCGTCCCCAAGGGGCTCGGTTCATACCTGGAATTACGGAAAGAGGGATCATCTCACGTTGTCCATTACAAGTATGAAGCCTGGCAGAAAGCAGTGGATGAAAAAGGCTTTTGCTCCATCGCCTCATCTGAGGAACTTGAACCTGCAAGGATACATGAACTGTACCATCTGCGTGACGCCTCAGAGAAACAGTTCATGATATTAAAATCCCAACTTGGGTTTGATGTAACCCGTGTCCATTCGATCGACAGCCTTATGGGAAAGTTTGCAGTATGTTTTGTTGCCGCAGTACTCCGTTCGGAAATCATGACGGCTTGCCATGAACTGGAACTGGATACCAACCGCATGCTTCGGGAGATCGACAGGATATCCCTTGTCCTACTGCCGGATGGCACTTATAGCGAGATCAATAACCTTTCGATCCGCCAGACACAATTTCTGGAATTTTTCAAGGTGCCAACAAACAAGCTTGGTGAATTTGCAGTGGATATAAACCGCCGCTTAATCAATCCAATAAACAGCCAGATGCATAAGATGCCGGAGGCATCAGTATCTTTCGCCAAGAAACACAGAGGGCGCCCTCCAAAGCAGAAGGAGGCATCTAAACAGGAGAAGGTAAAACGAATGCCAGGGCGCCCGAAGGGCAGCAAAAACAAAAAGACACTTGAGCGAGAGGCAAATGCTATAAACATCCCCAGGCGAAAGCCAGGGCGTCCAAAGGGATCAAAAAACAAGAAAACACTTGAACGGGAAGCTCTTGTTGCACAACAGGCAAAACGTAAGCCCGGGAGGCCAAAAGGAAGTAAAAATAAACCGAAAAAGTAGGCTGGAAAACATGGAATATTTTCGAATATCCTTGTAAGCTTTTACCGGTTTAAAGGAAATTTACGTATATAGAAAAAATGAGAGAATGGGGGTTATGAGACTATGTTAGACATGGACGAACTGCTCAGTCTTGCGATTGACCAGAATGCATCCGATATCCACATTGCCGTCGGCATCCCGCCGAAGTTCCGCATCAGTGGTGCACTTGTGGATGTCAATGTACCGCCGCTGACTGCTCCGGACGCTGCGGAATCCATCGGATCGACCATGAATGAACGGCAGAAAGCCATCCTGAAGGACCGTGGTGAGTGTGACTATGCATACTCCGTCGGCGATAAGGGACGTTTCCGTGTGAATGTTTACATGGATCGCGGACGTATGGCTGCTGCATACCGTAAGATCGATACGGTGATCCCGAGACCGGAAATGCTGGGTCTTCCGCCCGCAGTCGTTGAGCTGTACAAGAAGAAGAGAGGCCTGGTGCTGGTTACGGGACCGACCGGTTCCGGTAAGTCCACCACGCTTGCGTCGGTTATCAATAAGGCAAATGAGAATATCGGCGCTCATATCATAACACTGGAGGACCCGATCGAGTACCTGCATCAGCACAAGAAGTCGATCGTAAACCAGAGAGAGCTTGGTATGGATACCCTGTCCTTCGATAATGCGCTTCGTGCCGCACTTCGTGAGGATCCGGATATCATTCTGGTCGGCGAGATGCGTGATCCGGAGACGATCCAGATCGCAATCACCGCAGCCGAGACCGGACACCTCGTATTCTCGACTCTGCATACCATCGGTGCCGCAAGTACCATCGACCGTATCATCGACGTGTTCCCGCCGCATCAGCAGCAACAGATCCGTATCCAGCTGGCGATGGTTATCGAGGGTGTTATCTCCCAGCAGCTGATTCCGACACTTGGCGGAAACAGCCGTTGCGCTGCTTTCGAGGTCATGCTGGCAACACCGGCGATTCGAGCTCAGATCCGTGAGGCAAAGACGCATCAGATCGAATCTTCAATCCAGACTTCCAAGGCGCTGGGTATGTGTACGATGGACGATGCTCTGATGGATCTCTACCATAATGGTATGATTTCCAAAGAGAACTGCCTGCTGTATGCACAGGACCAGATCGTAATGAAGAAGAACCTGTACTAACGGTCTCTTTTGAAGATGTGAACGGTTTATGAACTCTTTAACTATTGTTAACAAAAAAGTTGCAAATTGTTCAAAACAGTTGTATCATTTTCATAGGTATATAGAAAAAATGTAAGTTGGAGGAAGTGTAATGGCAAAATATTCTTTCAAGGTCGTGGACTCCAGTGGAAAGTCCCAGAAAAAGACCGTTGAGGCAAAGTCGGAAGAAGCTGCCAGAGTCAAACTGAAGTCGGAAGGCTACAGTGTCGCCGGTGTGGGCAAGGAAGTCGGCGGCGCAAAGAAGAAGGGCGGTAAGGTCTCTGACCGTGATTTGTCCGTTTTCTGTAAACAGTTTGCAGCGGTGCTTCGCGCCGGCGTGCCGATCATATCCGCCCTGGATATGATGGGGGAACAGATGACGAACAAGACACTGCAGTCTGCACTTGCGGATGCAGGTGCTTATGTTCAGAAGGGTGGTACGCTGGCGGATGCCATGCGGCAGAACCCGAAGGCCTTCCCGTCCATGCTGGCAAACATGGTGGCGGCAGGTGAGTCTTCCGGTAAGCTGGAGATCGCATTCGAACGTATGGCTACCCAGTTTGAGAAGGATGGTGCCATCAAGGCAAAGATCAAGGGTGCTATGACGTACCCGATCGTTATCCTGGTTGTCGTAATCGGCGTTGTTGCCCTCCTGATGGTCATGGTTATCCCGACCTTCTCGGAAATGTTCAAGGAGATGGGTACCCAGCTCCCGGCGGCGACACAGGCATTGGTTAATCTGTCGGACTTCATCACGAAGAAGTGGTGGCTGCTCCTGATCATTGTGGGTGCATTGATCTTCGGCATCAAGGTTTTCAAGGGTACACCCGCAGGACAGCAGTTCTTCGGTCAGGTTGCCCTGAAGGCTCCGATCTTCGGACAGCTCTCCGTGAAGACTGCGGCAGCAACCTTCTCGAGAACCTTCGCAACACTGCTTGCTTCCGGTATCCCGCTCATCGATGCGGTTGAGCAGACCGGACGCGTTATGAAGAACAAGGTCATCCGCGATGGCGTCATCAGCTGCAAGGCGCAGGTGGCAAAGGGTGTTCCCCTTTCAAAACCGATCCGTGATCTTGACATCTTCCCGACCATGCTCCCGTCCATGATGCATATCGGTGAGGAGACCGGTAACATCGAAGAGATGATGGAGAAGGTGGCAGACTTCTACGAGGAAGAAGTTGCGATCGCAACCGATTCTCTGACCTCCATGATGGAGCCGTTGATCATCGTAGTACTCGGTGTGACCGTCGGTGGTATCGTTATCGCGATCTACACCCCGATCCTCTCCATGTACGACGCGGTGGACAACTACTAATTGTTTTTCTGAGTGTGCAGGGCAAGCGCGAGCACAGCCTGCAAAACGAAGAATCTTAACATGGTGTAAGCAGGAAGCCTGGGCGAGCAGGTGACCTGATTGCATATATCCTTTGGGATATCCACTGCCGGGCGAGCGGCAGGATATACATATCAAAAAGGGAAAAAACTATTATCAAACAAAAAGAAAAAGGAGAGAAAAAACTATGAAGAAGAACAAAGGTTTCTCACTTGTAGAGCTTATCATCGTTATCGCGATCATGGCTATCCTGGCAGCAGCTATTGCTCCGGCTCTGATCCGTTACATCGATAAGTCCCGTAAGGCAGACGATATCGCAGCAGCTGAGACGATCAACACAGCGGTTCAGACCTCTATGTCCAACGAGGATGCTTATGACGATATCATCGAAGCTATGGATGGTGGTGTCATCGCTACAGCTGGTCTTGAGCAGCCGTTCGTAAGCGCAAGCCACGCTAAGGTTAAGAATGCAGCAGCTAACTTCCTTGAGGAAGTTAACTCCAACCTGAGCGGCAAGGCTCCGAAGCTTAAATACAGAAAGGTTCTTGACGACACAGCAGCTAACTGGACACCGGGTGGATGGGCAATCGGATGCACAAACAGCAGGCCGATCGTTTGGATCACAGACGGTACCACAACAAACAAGGTTGAGATTCAGCCGTCCATCAGCAAGTACTACAAGTAAGATTGTAAGCACCACGAAAAAGCTGTAAAAGGCTAGATCTATCCGGAGCCTGTCTCGCTCGCAGGCTTCCGGGTAAAATGATTTTCAGTTTTTTTCGCAGTCAGCAACAGGGAGAGGCTGACGGCTGCGTAACATTTTATTTGTATCGGACATGGATCCGATCAAAGAACAATTAAGTTTTGTATCGGGGCAAGTCCGATCAATGAGGTGGCAGCGGACAGCTGGTACCGTAAAGTATGAAAAACACTGATTAGCGAGGGAGGCTATAGCATGGCAAATGCACAGAAAGTATTGTCGATCGACATTACGAACGAGAGTATCACAGTCGTGGAGATCACTGCTTCGGCAAAAAAGCAGACCTATATCCACAACGTGCTGATCTTCGAGACTCCGGAAGATTCCTATGAAGACGGAACCATTCGGGATCCGGAGAGGATCGCAAATGCGATCAAGGGACAGCTGGCACAGGCCGGCATCACAAACAAGAATGCAGTTTTCGTTATGTCCTCTACCAAGATCATCAACCGTGAGGTTGTGATCCCGTATGTTAAGGAGAATAAGATCTCCGGAATCATCAACGCGAATGCGTCTGATTATTTCCCGGTAAGCATCGAGGACTATGTAGTATCGAATTCTCTGCTGGAGACTACCACGGACGAGAACGGAGTGAAGCAGATGCGCGTTATGGCGGTTGCAGCTCCGGAGGCTATGGTTCGTTCCTACTATGATTTAGGAGCTGCCTGCGGTCTTAAGGTCCAGGATCTGGATTACATCGGCAACAGTATGCTGCAGCTGATCAAGACCCAGACTACGGAACAGTCCACCACCATGGTGATCCAGCTCGGCAGCGAGAATACCGTACTGAACGTGGTTCAGGGCGATAAGCTTCTGCTTCAGAGAAATGTACCTTATGGTACAAACCCCGTAGTGAATGTGGTTATGGAAGAGCGTGGCGTGGATGCAACCACAGCTATGACCCTTCTTCAGAATGACCGCATCATTACAGTTGACTTTGACGACAATGAGGCAACCGGAGCATTCCGTTATCTCATTAATAATATCGGCCGTGTTATGGACTACTATGCATCACAGCATCCGGACAATCCGATCGATGATGTATTCCTGACCGGTGACGGTGCCCTGATCCGCGGTATCGACGGATTGTTCAAGATTCAGCTGAACGTTTCCACACGGATCATGGATACACTTTATAATGTAAAGTTTGATCCGAGCATTGATCAGAAGATCTACAGCCCGGTATACCTGATCTCCCCGATCGGTGCGGCAATTGCGCCGATGGGCTTCGAACTTGGTGCCAAGGGTGGCGGAGCCACAAAGGAAAAGGCACAGATCGGTTATGCACCGTTCATCATCTTCACCGTAATCTGCGCGATCGCTGCTGCGGCTCTGTCCTTCTATCAGTTGAATGAGAAGAACAAATGGACCGATAAGAAAAAGGCTCTCGAGTCCCAGATTGCTGAGAAGGAATATATCGAGAAGATCATTCAGGAGCATGATCTTGCTCAGGCAAGGGCAAAGGATGCCCAGGACATGACAGCGTCCACCTATCAGCTGAACGAACAGGCGCTTGCATTCATCAATGAGTTCGAGGGTAAGATGCCGAAGTCAGTTTACCTTGACAGTTTCACTTCCTCCAACCAGGCAATCAACATGTCGGTTTATGCTACAAGTTATGATGACGTTGCACAGTTGATCGTGAATCTGAAGACTATTTCCGTAATCCAGGATGTTTATGTTGCATCTGTAAGTACACAGCGTGCAGCAGACGGAGCAACGGAGACAGGCAAAGATATTTTCCGTTTTGCACTGACCTGTGTATACACGAATCCGAATGCGGCAACCGAAGAAGAAGCACAGTAAGAGGGGGAGGATACGAATATGAGTGATACATCAAAGAAAGCATTGATTGCCCTTCTGGGCATCGCAATCATCTTCCTGGCTTACATGTATGTATTCAAGCCGGCAAAGGAAGACGCAGATAAGTTAGAAACCGAATGCAAGGATCTGCAGGTTCGTCTGGATGATCTGATCCAGAAGGAAGCCCAGAAGGAAACGCTCCTTGCCGAGACAGAAGAGTTCAAGAAGCAGTTTAACGAAGTCCTTAACGACTATCCGGCAGACCTGAATCAGGAAGTTGCCGTTATGTTCTTCAAGTCCATCGAAGAGAACAACGAGTTTGTAAACAACACCTTCAGTATGCCGAAGGAAAACGAGTTCTATAAGCTTGGTGCAAGCGCAGGCGCAGTAGTCGGCACCGATGCTCTGTCCGGAGCAAACGGAAGCAAGGATGCTTATTCCTGCACAACCACATCCTACAGCATTAACTACAAGGGTTCTTATGCCGGTATCAAGAGCGTTCTTGAGTATGTGGCTAATTACAAGTATCGTATGGCAATCCCGCAGATCAATATCGCATATGATCGAGGAACTGATACCTATCAGGGTACTGTTCTCATCAATGCATATGCAATCAGCGGACCGGATCGTACACCGGATACAGTAGATCCCGGCGTACCGGCTGGTACATCCAACATCTTTGTAGCAGGTGACGGTTCCTCTTCGGCAGGCCCCTCTTCCAAGTATGATGCAGATCAGGGCGCAGCAATCGTAGGAAGCAACAATCTGGTGATCATGCTGAACTCCGCGAACAGCGACCTGTCTTCGGGCGTGATCGTAGCATCCAATGTAAACAAGGATGATACTTATGTAACATCCAATGACAATGCAAGAGTAGCACTGAATATCTCCGTTTACAATGCAGATGGAAAGAACTATGTTGAGTACTCCGTGGGAACACAGAAGTATACAGCAGAGATCCTTTCCAGCGAAGTTGCAATCCTTGTTAAGTCCTCCGCACGCGTGGACTCCAGTGATGCAAACGGCGTTGATGTTACTGTAACCAACACCTCAGGCCTTCCGGTATACTTCAAGGTTGTAGATGATGATGCTACAAATCCGAGATACAAACTGGTCGGCAGATCCGGTGTGATCAAAGAGTACAAGTAAGACTAAAATTGGTTGACGAACGGAGATTGTGGCGAGGGTTCGGGAGACAGGAGTCTCCCGCAACCAGCCACAATCGCCATGTAAAAAGTTTAGGATTGGAGTGAATGCGATGGTCCGAAAGAATAATAAAGGTTTTAGTTTGATCGAGGTGGTCGTAGCCGTCGCCATACTGACACTTCTTATGGCACCGATCATCCAGCAGGTTATTCAGACACTTAATACGAGCGCACAGGCCAAGGAACGGCAGTACGCGATCGAGAATGCTGAATATATACTAAACTACATGCAGGAAACTCCGGTTTCTAAACTGAACATCTTATCCGGTAAGCTGGGGTCGTCCCCGGCTGTTGGTGTTGATGGAAAAGCCATTACAGCCAACATCGACGGCGGAGATCTTCAGTTCACCAGTTATAATAAAGAAGAAGTGGGTGTAGTCATCTGGACCAGCGGAGAATACGCAAGTATGGAGGACTACCTGAAGAGAGAGGAAATCACAGAGGGAAAGCTTCAGGTGGCGTTGACCTCTGCTTATGCGATCTCTTATAATGCCGCTACATACACACTGGATAAGGAAGCCATGGGCAGAAGCGATAAGTTCTATCAGAGAAAGGTTATCGTTGATAATCTGCATGCCATGGTTGCAGCTGAGGGACGTACGATCGAGACAAACTTCTCGGCAGGTGCGTTATCCTGGCTGAAGTCGGTTGGCTTCACGATCACTACCGAAGGTGCGGCAGTAAGATACAATGAAAAGGGTTATGTTACAGATGTCGTTACTTCCAAGGTGGATGGCCTTCGAAGCCCGAACGGTACCGGTACCAGCTATATGCAGGATCTTGACAGCAGCAAGGTTGCCATTATCCAGGGAACCGCTTCCAATTTTGATGAGCAGGCCGAGAACGACCTGTACAACCTTAAGATGGCGATGCTCAAGAAGTACAATCCGGATGCATGGGTTCAGGCCATGGTAACCAAGAACCCGGACGGATCCATTCTTGATACGAGTGCTTACTATAATGATAATGTTTCCAAGATGACAAGAATCTCGATCGTTTCCGGATATGACGGGACACGGGATCTGAAGTATTATGATGTCGACTGCACTGTCTTCTATGAGGACTACCTGATCAAGTCAGGAACTGCAGGCGGTGAAGCAGGAAATGATGCAGCTGCCGGAGCAGCGGAAGATATCTCGTCCGCAGAGCTGAATGCACAGCTCGCAAAGCCGCAGGTGCTTACATATAACGCTTATTCAAAGCGGTTTTACACAAACCAGGCACCGGATATCTATCTGGTATATGAACCTTATGTAGCAAGAGGTTCTGATTATGCAAACAAGGATTATATCGTAACCTATGACGGTGTTCTGTATGGTGCGGAGGAGAAGCATTCCAAGCTGTACATCATCAAGCCGAACAAGGGTCGTGTCATTAAGTACAATGTGCTTGCTGACGAACCGAAGGACTGGTCATTGAATTATACCAGTTACTTCGAGAAAGTCGATTCGAAGTATGTGAATGTGACTGCAGCTGAGGAGGCTCCGTCCTTTGAACCGAACAAGTATTATGAGAGAAGCCATGATTTCACTACACAGCTGACCACAGCTTCGGATAGTCAGGTTATGATCTACATGAACTATATCAAGGGAAATGCCGAAGGTGCAGTATCCACGCAGATCCCCGTTTACACGAATATCACAAAGAACATGTTTGTCTGTGACCTGCCGCTCAATGAGAAGGACGGTGTTCAGTACATTACAAATCAGGATCAGTACTACGGTGTAGTCAAGTCATCAGATGAAAACATGACGGATCCGGATACGAAGTACACTGCTTCACAGGTTACCAGAACTGCATACGAGGCAGGAAACATTCATGACATCAGTGAGGACGTTACTCTTTCGGATCGTGTTTACACAATTACGGTTCAGTTGGATAAACTGAAGGATGATGGCTCGGTATATTCGGGATACTCCGTAAGATTGTCAGGTGCAAAGGGGGCTGAGTAAGTGAAAAAGTTACTTAAAAAGCTGAAAACAAAACGTAAGAATCGCGGTTCCGGTATAGTACTGGTCGTAGTAGCGGTTGCTTTCATCGGTATCCTGGTCGGCTCTCTTCTGACAGCAGTTGGGTATGCCTATCGGTTGAAACTGTATGATTATAACGCGAAAGACAACTTCTATTATCTGGAGCAGGCAATGGATGAGGTATATGCCGGTGTCGGAAATCAGACACTTGCATGCATGCAGACAGCATATACCGATGTCGTTAACCAGATGGTTGAGTATTCGGAGAAAACAAAGAATTATATCACAAGAGATCCTGCAGAACTGAACAAAGAGTTCAAGCGGAATTTCATGTACAATGTTGCAAACTCCGATTTCATGAAGTCAGCGGACGGCGCACTGGATACATTCCTCCAGAGTTTCATCACGAATTCCGATGTTGTTCTTGTTACCGGACAGGCGAAGGTCATTAAGTATGTCATGAACGGTGATAAGGAAGAGGTTGCCGGTATCGTGGCTCCGGGAACTGTGGTGGATTATTCCTCCATCGTCATCAAGAACGTTATGCTGAAGAGAACGGCAAAGTATAATCGTTCATCCGCAAACGGCGAGTTCACACAGACGATCTCTACGGATATCGTGATCAACCAGCCGGATTTCGAAATGAATTTCACATCCATCAATATGGATTATTCCACTCTGTATGACTATACGATGCTTGCAGATAGCGGTATCGAGATCACACAGAACAAGGCAGAGATGAGCATCAGCGGAAATATCTACGCTGCAGCTGATTTCTATGACAAGGGATACAATAACTACTCGAATGGTACAGCATCCTCAACCGAGAATTCCGGATTCTACTATAATCTGGACAGTAATGCTAACGGAAGATATTTCACAAGCGTAATTGATAAGTCCGGTTCACCCGTGACACCTTCCACATCGAAGTTCGTTTCTTCCGCTGATATCCCGTCGGTTGTATCTTCGGGTAACACGGTATATAACAACTTCCACAATGGTAAGGTATCCAATAATGTATCCACATCTCTCCGTAATGACCGTCTGTTCTACGCAGGCGGCGGAGCAGTTGCAAACTATGACGGTGTACAGGAGACCAGTATGAATTCCGGTCTGTACATCAAGGGCGCGAATGTGAATATGCAGGCATCCGAGCTGATCGTTCCGGGTACTATCGCTGTAATGGATGGAGCACGTTTTACCCTATATGGTAAGACGGGATCCGGTATCGGCGAGTCTGATGTCTGGACTGATAATGTGGTTCTCGGCGGTGTCGGAACCGTAGATGCAGCTCCGTATGCACTTCTTCGTGCAAATATGCATGTAAGAGATGACATGGAACTGAATGCAAATTACTCCTTCTTCCAGCTGGCTGGTCGTTACTATGGTTTCGGAGACAGCACTACAAGTGACAGCAGAGAGTATGTACCCACCGTTGTCGGTGATGCAGCAAACGCTTACTTCTACAAGACTGTTGAAAACGGTGTTGAGAAGATGAATGCACGCGGACATTATAACAGTTCCGCGATCGTGATCAATGGACAGCAGTCCAAACTGGAACTCTCTGAAGTGGATGCACTCTTTGTCGGCGGACGTACTTATATCCAGCTTTCCAAGGATTATGGAAATGTTCAGCGGAAGAGAGTAAAAGAGATTAAGGAAAACTCCGAAGAAGAGGAAGTTATCCTGGAGTATGAAGTTGACGAGAACGGTCAGCTTGTAATGAAGGACGGAAAGCCGGTTCCGATCACAGAGAAGAGTTACGTATTTGATGGAAATACGGATGACTTCAAGACCGGTGAGAGTATCTCCATCAAGACCAACCAGCTTGCATATGTTCCGATGAATATCACCGGAGCTTCGACTGTAAGTGCAACCGCAGTCACCAAGGCAGACGGAACCGAGTATTATATGGTAACACTTCCGAACGAGGTTCAGTCATCCTATCTGTTCCTTCATGTACTTGGTGCAGGTTTTGGTACGGATGGTAAGAAGATGGTATCTGTACCATGTATTAAGTATGAAACTAAGGACGGAACAGAGTATTATTACGATTTCCAGACCTGCTATGAGCTTTTCTATCAGGGAAAGAATATATCACATGTTACATTCCCCTACACCTACAAGACCAGTGAGACAGCAAGTCCGACTCTGAAGACAGCAGATCTCACGATTAATTCCGCAGAGGATCTGGCAAAGCAGTTTATCATTTATTACTACACCGAGATCAGTAACTATGATGCTTCCAGCTGCAGAACAGTACTGAAGGATATCGGCGGAAAGTATGAAGGCTTCAACTTTGATGAAGGATATCTGAATATCCCGACACAGAAGACGAATGTTTATTCCTCCGGTGCGATCACCGCAAAGTCCGGTACTGAGTTTACGATCGAGGGTGCCGAGAACCTTACGAACGCTTTGCAGTACAGTGATCCGAACATGGGTGAGGCATCCGAGTACAGCAAGATGCAGGGCGCAAATGCATTTGATGTGGCAGGTATCGCTGATGATATGGAAGAGCGTTATGCATATGTTAAGTGGACACTTGAGAATTACAATCCGCTGGTTAACAAGAGTGTAGCAGAGATGACTTACGTGAAGGATGTTCTCGCAAATGGAGAGCAGTATCTGACACCGATCAACCGTTACCTCAATATGAATCAAATCTCAGCAACAACGGATATCCATCCGGCAAACGGATTCACTGCAGGTCAGACTCTGGAGCTCCAGTCCGGATACAGTGTATGGATCAGTGACAAGGATGTAGTTATTTCATCTACAAGAGAAGACGGTATCGTACAGGGTATCGTTGTAACAAAGGGAAATGTGTTCTTTGATAACACCGTAACCAAGTTTGAAGGCCTCATCGTTTCCGGTGACAAGATCTTCGTGGACAATCTGGTACAGCTTCCTTCCAACCGTTCCGTAGCTACAACCGGAAATAGTACGATCACTTCGATCAGTGCCAGCCCGGAAGTTGTCCGTGCAATCCTGAATGAGTGTATGATGATGATCGGTGATTCTACGGACAACGGAACCAATGCAAGAAAGGTTCTCAGTGTATTCAAGTCCTATGAGAATTATGCATACGCAACCGGTGACGTGAAGACCATCGATGTAAGCTACAAGACGATTGACACAATTCAGTACTCGGATGTTGTACGGTATTCGAACTGGATGAAGAACGTTGCTGACGTGCCGAAGGCTGAGCCGGCAACGACTGGTCCGTAAAGGAGGGGCGTATGACAAAGCGAGGAAAAGATCAGGGTTATACCCTGGTGGAAATGATCGTAGTAATTGCAATTATAGCGGTTGTTGCCGGATTGTCGCTGATCTCCGTTACGCTGATCCATTCGGCAAAGGCCAAGAATGCATCCACAACCGTGGATTCCGAGATAGCAACGCTGATCACCCGGTCCAAAAATATGCAGTCGGATCGGGCAGGATGGCAGTATGCAGCCAGAATCTACGTGGATGATGGCGGAGTGTACTATTATCAGAAGGGTTATTATGATCCGGTAACAAAGTCTTACGATTTTGAGAATACTGATACCGAGGGTGAAGGTAAGGGAACCTCCTTATCATCCTATGTAGTAGTCAAGTATACATCTGATCATTATTACTTTGTATCCTATGACAGTGCCTCCAAGAAATGGGTAGAGGATCCTGTCGGTGAAGGATATACGGGAACATCAATTGACAATCTGGAGCTTAAGAATCTGAACTCCAACGGAGCCACAGGCAACGGCGGCGGACTCTTTATCCGGTTTGCAAAGGATGGAACCTGTGAGGCAGGAACGGGAGATATCCGTTTCTACAAGAGAAACGGCAACATCGTAGCGCATGAGTATATCCGTGCAAACGGCAGTCACCAGTGCAGATAAGGAGGGGATTTGTTGTGAGAAAAAGACAAACGAATAACCGAGGCGTTACACTGGTCGAACTGGTTGTTGCGTTGGCTGTTTTGGCCATGCTGATGGTTGCGGTCATCATGCTTATGAGTAATAACACCGTGATCTATCGTAAGACCAAGTCGGATATCAGTGTACAGACCTCCGCACAGGAAACCTACAGTACCTTGCAGGACAGTATCATGCAGGCTAAGTACATCGAGCTTTCCGGTTATACGGATACGGATTCAACGATCAGAACCTATAAGAAGAAGTCCCTGATCACTGATACGGATAATGCGCTCGGATTTGACACACTGGTGTCAACGGATCCTTCCGGAGTTTCTACCTATACCACGATCTATCCGACACAGTTAAAGATCACGTATTCTGTTGAGAACAGTGATGATATTGACAACAAGAATTGTACAGTCACATATTTCTTCTGTCGGTATGAAGATCCGGAGAAGGAAGGTCAGCAGAAGTGTGATATCTACGTCTCCAGAGACTTTGATCCTTCCACAGGCAAGCATGACAGTAAGTGGACGGTTTCCGGAAGCGGATGGACACCTGAAAACAGTACCGGTTCTTCGAAGTCTGACAGAGATTCCTTCCGGGAGTATCTGTACACTTCAGCGCTTTCCGAAGCAAAGATGCATGTAGATTATACGACCCAGTCCTTTGATCTGGATCTTAACTTCTGGGACAGAGGACAGAAGTATAATACAAGCGGTGTTGTAAGCTGCAGAAATTCTTATATCACAAAGGATATGAGAAGCAGAACCGCAGCTGAGATCACCATAACCGAAACCGAAACCGCTGAAGGTGAAGGTGGTGAAGGTGGTACCGGAGGAACCACTCCAGAGGGCGGATCCACAGGTGAGAAAGAGTAGCAGGAAAGGAATGTGATTATGAAGAAAAGAAACGCAAAAACTTTGGTGATATCGCTGGCGCTTATGCTTGTGATGTGCGTTGCTACCACATTGCTTTCATTCTCGCTGGCGGATGATGCACCGGGGACAGGCGGAACAGGTGGCACCGGAGACGGGTTCAATGCCACAAAGACAAATATTGACTATATCATTGAGAACTCTGCTTCGGCTACCGTAGATGAGACCGGACGTGACCTGAGCTGCTTCTACATTGTTGAGATCGGTTCTGCCGGAAATGGGAACAACTCTCCCCTGAAGGCAATGGTAGAGGAGGATAGTGTCACAAAGATAGAATCGAAGGATAGCGTAAGTGGTGACTGGGTAACTAAGTTTAAGCGTACGGATGAGGAAACGGGCGCTAATATTTATTACGCCGGAGCTTATTTGAGGACCGGTTCAGCGTCACAGGATGATATCTGTCATTTTGTAAAACAGGTGATCAACGGTTGGTCCACTCAGAATAAAACCATGACACCGAATAAGGTTTCCTATCAGTACATTTCGGTAGGGTCCCTTACAAATGCTGAAAAGATTGATGATGCGATTTCCGCAGTCGGTAAAGCTGACCTGATCTATGTCAGCAACAATCCGGATGCAAAGTACAGCTCCACCAATGATATTCCGGAGGATCTGAAACTGTTCCTCTCCGGTGCGGCTACATCGACCTATACTCCGTTTATCATCGACAGTCCCACCAAGACACAGAACGGTGGCAGCGGTATCACGGCAAGTAATTCTTTTGCAACACTGGCATCCAATGTTTTGGCAAAAGCAGGATATTACAGAGATGCATTTTCGTTTGATTCGACATCTACGAATGTTACGAATTTCCTGAATCGTCTGGATACGAAGGCACTCTGGGTTCCGATCAACGGAAGTAAGCAGGAAGCAAACTGGTTTAAGGATGCTGACGGCAAGACAACAGCAAGAATCCTTACTGTTCAGGCTTCGGCTACAGACAAGGCAATCACAGATAAGTTCAAATCCGTATCCGGAGCAACGGCTTATGATCTGACTAAACTGGCAACACTTTATCCGGATTATGTTATTACCGGAAAAGAAGCATATGATCTGACGGGTTCGGATCTGTACGCATTCGGTTATCTGACGAAGTACGTTCGTCCGGACAATGTTGTATATGAGACGATCACACCGGCTGATATTACTGCTGACAAGGATTTCGGAGTTTATGATATTGTGATCATAGAGAAGGGTGTGAAGGATACCGTCATTTCAGCGGATGTCTATAATATGTTCACATCCATGGTATATGGTTATCAGCATATTATTTATGACAGCACCATGACTTCCTCCTCCGGTGGAGAGGGTCAGGATACGATCGTTACATCGAGTGCTGCAAACTATCAGTACATTATTAACAAAGTTGCGGATTCAAAAGAAGTTTCCAGATTCTCAAATGTTCTTGTTACGGGCATGGCTGAGATGAAGGTTTACGGTGCGGCAACAGCTCCTTCCGGTGTGAAGGCGATTGCAGACATCATTAATAACGGTTCCTATCGTAACTCCGGTGGCGGCGGAAGTTCCTCCAACCTTTATACGGTTCTTGAGGTTCAGCCCTGTTATCCGATCGATCTGGATCTTGCAAAAGCACTTCAGGATCAGGGTATCCGTGATCTTGCAACCAAGGATCATAAGGAGCGTAGAAACGATTACGACAGAACAGATATCTTCTACTACATAAGGTATGATTCCGTTCTGAATGGAGTTACATCGGATGAGATCTCCTTTGACGGCGGAATTACATCCCTGTCCGATATGGAGTCTACCGACAGTGCAACAACCGGAAAGAGTACGCGTGGTGCGGTTCAGAACAAGAATCTTATCACCAAGACCAACGCAACGGACTACTATGCATGGGAGCTTTCCAAGGCAAAGGTAGCATTTCTCACCGGTCTTCCGTATAACAAAGTGAACGTAATCCATATGTCTTCGGTTGAGTTCAATACCAGCCGCAATACTTTGATGGATAATTACGACGCAATCTATATTGGCGGTAAATGGACTGCATTGAAGGATTCCAACTTCATCAGAACTCAGATGGAGGGTAGAGGACGGTACGGACGTACCAATAATCCGACAGCTTACTCCATGTACTATCACAATGGTGCAACCTACAACAATGGTGATGGTGTTGGCGTTCTGACCGGTAATGACATTACTTATAACAAGTATGTGGAACTGCAGAAGTACATCGCAGCCGGTATGCCGGTTGTCTTCACAAAAGCTGTTACGGAAGCGTATTATGCAGCAAAGACCCAGGGATTTACCAACACGCTCATGGATCCGGAAAGCAACGTTTTCAAGTTGATGGACGGATGTATGAATAGTACTGCAACAGAAGTAAAGGCAGATTCCGGACAGACCTGGTATCCGACGAAGGCGGCAAATGTCCTGGCGGGATTTGATTCTCTGGATCAGATCAAGGTGCCGAATGACGGTAGTTACGGCCCGACATATGGTGGTTATGTAACTGTCTTTGGTGGTGTTGAGACGAATGTAGTTTATAAAGCGGAAAACGGAAAGAATGTTTTTGCAACGATTACGCCGGATACAACATCCGTAAATGCGGAAGAGTTGTCCTATCTGTTACAGACGTCCAATGAGAGACCGAAATTCGCATTGATACAGTCTCCGGCAGCTTACATCGAGGGAGATGTTTCAACCGAGATTACAGGCAGTCAGATCGTATTTAAGGTAGATGTTGCGAATAAGGGTGATTATACGGTTAACATCTATGTGGATGATAACACAAACAGCCGGTTTGAGGATCCTACCGAGGTCCTTTACTCGAAGAAGAATCCGGGCAATACGATCACCTGCAATATTGCTAACAGCTTCGATGGTGCTCTTTACTGGAAATTTGAAGTTGTCAGTGGAAGCTGCAGAGGATCTGTAACCGGTCTGTCCAAGATCCAGGTTAAGAATAAGAACTATGTCAATGTACTTCAGATTGCTCCGGCTGCGGCAGCAAAGGCATCCATTAACAGTGATGTTTCGCTTCTGTTCTGTACAGAATGTCAGCAGTCACGTGGTATCCTGAAAGGCAATCGTTATTCAAATGTCGGAAAGTATACTGATGCGACAACGTATAACGATATCGGCTTCAAAGATACAAGCTATAGTGATATAAGCGGGGCAATTCCGAATCCTGCAACCTATGACAGCGGATTTAAGAATCCGGCGTCCAACAATAATCTCGGATTACATCGTCATAACTTTGGTATTGTAAAGTATGATTCCAATTACACGCTGGGAGGTTATACCGGTCTTGATAACTGGGAAACTAACTGGGCAGAGGATGTATATAGGGATTATGATATCGATATGGATATCTGGACGACCAGAGATTATGAAGCAAATGTAGCTGATGCAGTATCCAAGGTGACATCCGCAAATGCTGCTACGGTCCTTGAAAACTACAAAACACTGGCTTCAATCTATAAGAATTACTATCTGTCGATGCAGGAGCTGATCAAAGGAAAACTTGATCCGACAAGTACGAATTATACTTACTTAAAGAATAAACTGACGCGTACGGATGCAGCATTTGTAGAGGCGGATGTGAATCAGTTGTTTGGCGAAGATATGAACGCCTATAATCTGGAAACGGCAAAGGGTGGTTTCCATGTTGCCGAAGACGAGTTCAATACATTTGCAACCGCACAGGCTACTTTGGATTCTCTGCTTCGTTCCGGAAGAGGTTCTATGTATACGGACAAGACCACCGTTGCACAGATGACCCAGGAAATTGATTACGAGACGACATATCACAGATATAGTGATTTCTTCTCACTTTACAATTCCAGTTCTCAGATTAATGGTGCAGCCGCAAACTTCTATACAGACTTCAAAACGGCGTTTGTTCATTGGAGAAATGCGAAGATCTTCGAAGAGTACTTCTACAAGATGTACATGAAGTACCTGACCTACAGCACCATGAAAGAATATAACGGAAAGTATCTTCCGGATTATACTGAGATCTATAGTTGTATCGTGGTTGGTGTCGGCGAGAACTTTGGTGGAGATGATATTAAGACAGCAGATGCAATCGATGCTCTGAAGTTCTATATCCAGAATGATGGAAATACATTTATCTTCCATCAGACCATCAATGACAGTGGTTCCACCAAGAACCTGACGTCAAACCTGAAGACTCTTTTCGGACAGAATTACAACCATTTAGCAGTTACGTATCAGTATGGTGATCTGCTTGATTCTTATCCGTTGTCTTTCAAAAATCAGTATGGTAATGCGATAAATGTAAGCGGAGATGCAAGCACAATAGCTCCGACACAGGGACTGGATGTAAACATCACCTTTAACGGCGGCAATGATACTGTAACAGTAACCAAAACCAATAACACAGGTAAATTAAATGTTACTTGGACCAACAGTTCCTACTTTGCCGGAAATCAGTGGAATCCGCCAAGTTCAAATTATTACGGCGGAGGCGTGGAGATTTTTATCGATGGAAAGAGTATCTGCGCTCTGAAGCCGAATGATGAGAGTGCCACCGGAAATGAGACCTATGAGTTTACATTTGAGCCTCCGATCATCGGACAGACCAGCATTAGTCCGTCAGATACGAATCGTTACCACTACACGCCGCTGAAGACGGATGGAACAACAATCGCCGTTTCTCCGACGCATAAGACCTATTACAATAAGGCAGTCTTTGGTAACGACGAGAAGGAAGGACTTTACAACTGGACGCAGTCAGGTATTCTGTGGTCGGATAACGAAGTACCTACCAGACATATCAACTTCATCAGTGATGCATCACAGTATGGTTGGTATACAGACCGTGCAACGCGGAACAATGAGGGCGTTGTAACCATGTATCCGTTCCTGATCGCTTCGGAACTGAAGATTTCCGGAACGCATCCGAACAGTTTCTCAACGGATATTGAAGATGATGATCTCGTGGTTTATTACTCGATGGCAGGTGGTTCGGCAGGATCACATTCCAGTACGGCAGCTGCTGATCCGCAGGATGGTATCGATAATTACTTCATTTATTCCTACGGAAGCGTAACCTACTGCGGCGCCGGACACACACTTCTGACCGGACGTAAGAGAGATAATAACGATGAGAGACGACTCTTCATCAACATCATTCTGAACTCTGCAAAGAAGTCCGTATTCGGACCTACGATTGATGTTTTCGATCCTTATGCATATGAAACAACGGATGCCGAAGAGGCTGATTATGTTAAGGATGGAAAGAATTATAAGTATGACAATCGTGATATCACGAGAGCAGAAGACGGTTCCTACGAGATGCTGGTTCCGAACATGGAATCCATTCCGGAATTCACGTATCGTGTAACGATGCATGATGCAAATGATGATGTAGCATCTGTCAAGATCTACTATGATCTGTCACCGAACACATCGGGAGATGAGTACGGATTTGTAAATAATACAGACGCATTGATCTTCCAGGCAAATGCCAGGGATGATAATTCAATCCTGAAGGATAAGTTCAAGCTGATCGGACAAGATATCACAGCGTTGAAACTGAAACCGGAGTACTTCGCACCGTATGGCCAGAAGTACACCTACATTGTAATTGCGGTGAAGACAACAAAGGGTGTTATCACAACCCAGCGTATCATGGTTAAGATCGCACCGAAGCTTTGGGATCTGACCTAATCGCAACAGGTAACAAAAAGTTTATGGGAGTCATGCCAGCCGGCATGGCTCCCATTTTTTATGATTCCGGGAATGGAATAGAAGCATTCAATTGTAGAAAACGAAATTGTAGAAAATGATAACCGATGCGTACGCGGAGGTATAGAAAAAGGACTACAGATGATCAATCTGTAGTCCTTTTTCCGGTTATACCGGATTCCTCAGGCCTTATGCACGGCCTGTGTATTCACCGGTTCTTGTGTCGATGGTGATCATATCACCGGTATTTACAAAGAGCGGGATATTCAGAGTAGCACCGGTCTCTACGGTACAGGGCTTGGTTGCGTTGGTAGCAGTATTACCCTTAACGCCAGGCTCGCAGT
>JAFRWY010000011.1 GCA_017437905.1 Eubacterium sp. | reverse complement strand
TGGCTCCGGTTCCGGCTCTGCTTCCGGTTCTTCCCCGATCGGCTCCGGTTCCGGTTCTGCTTCCGGTTCGTCCCCGTTCGGCTCCGGTTCCGGCTCTGCTTCCGGTTCTTCCTCGATGGGCTCCGGTTCCGGTTCTGCTTCCGGTTCTTCCCCGGTCGGCTCCGGTTCCGGCTCTGCTTCCGGTTCTTCCCCGATCGGCTCCGGTTCCGGTTCTTCCCAGGAAATCGGCACTTCGTCTTCGAATGCTTCCGGTTCTTCCTCGATCAGGACTGCGGGCTCCTCCCATGAGATCGGCTCTTCGTCCTCGAATACCTCCGGCTCTTCTTCGATGAGCACTGCCGGTTGTTCCGCCGCTTCTTCAGCCGCCGGTTCTTCTACCGGTTCAGGCTCCGTTACCGCCTCTTCAACCGCTTCCTCAGCCATCGGTTCCTTGATCGGTTCAGGCTCCGTTACCGCCTCTTCCGCTGCTTCTTCCGCTATCGGCTCCTCTATCGGTTCTTCCACCGGTTCAGGCTCCGTTACCGCCTCTTCCACTACTTCCTCAGCCACCGGTTCAGGCTCCGTTACCGCCTCTTCCGCTGCTTCTTCAACTATCGGCTCCTCTATCGGTTCTTCCACCGGTTCAGGCTCCGTTACTGTCTCTTCAACCGCTTCCTCAGCCACCGGTTCTTCCTTCGTCTCAACCGCTTCCGCAATCTCTTCTCTGTAAAGAGCCCCGAGATTGATCAGATCCAGCGGATTCTGATATACCGTTTCTTCTTCCTCGTCCAGATCCGAGGCCATTTCAGATTCGGCTGCAAAGCCGTCATCGAAGTCTATGCTGAGCATATCCTCCAAATGATCATGATCCGGATCCGCCTCCGCCGGTCCTGCAGGTGCTTCCGCTGAAGGAGCGAGAGTTTCCGCTTCCTCAAGCTGGACCGTTTCCTCCTCCGGCTTCGGTTCTTCCGCCACCGCGGCCGGTTCCACCGCTTCCGCCCCGGCCGGCTTCTCTTCGGAAGTCTCCGTTGCTTCGCCCGTTCCCTCTGCAGGTTCCTTCCCCTCCGCATTTTTCGAAGCTTCAGGGGCCTGCTCCGTATTCTCTTCCGATCCTTCCTCCGTATTCTCCTTCTTCTTACGGAAGGTCTTCTTCAGGAAGGATTTAAACTTCTTCTCTGTATCCGGTTCCTCCAGGATCTCCGCATCCGAATCATTCAGATCCTCCGGTGTATCAACCGTAACCTCCGGCATATCGTCCTGGACGCTCTCCGGGTGGAGCCGCTTCCAATCCTTCCGGAGCTGTTCCTTCTCCAGTTCCCGGATCTCTTCCTGTTCCGGATCATTGTCCGGACGTTCGCTCTTCGCGAATACGGAGAAGAGTTCCTCCGGAGACTGCTTTCCGTTCAGAACCTCCCGGATGATCTCACTGCGGTCGCTTCTCCTGAAGGTAGCCCGATAATCCGCCGCCAGCATCTCCGTGTCCGCCTTCATCAGCGTAAGGAGAAGGAAGAGTTCGAAGCTCCACTCCTCATCCATGGAGTTAACATAATACGGATCCAGGTACTCCCGCAGTTCCTCCGGCTTTGCGCCTTTGGCCTTCTTCATCACATACTCGATGTTCTTCCGTTCCTGCCCCATCGCCGTGGCGATAAACTGATCCCGGTACTGCTCAGCGAGACCGAAGTATCCCTGTTTCAGATAAAATGTGATCAGCGAGTAAATGATCCGGTTCGACTGCGGTCCCATAATGTGTGCCTTCACGTACATATTTCTGGCATCACATATGCGTCCCACATTCTCGTACACCTCTCCGCAGACCCTTAGGAACTGCGGATTCAGCGATTTCTCAAGGTCCTGGGAATCCAGGATATCGACCGCCAGGCTGTATTCTCTCGCCTCGGCAAGCTCCTTGATTTTATTCACACTTGTCATACTAAGCCCGGAGCCCAAGTTCGTTCACCTCAAATCCTGTCTTTAATGATCTTCCTCTTCAAAGACCTTTTCAACCTTCTCGATCACTGTATCCTTCATGTTGCCGCGGGTCTTCTCATACTGAAGACCGGACTCCATGATCTCAAGAAGCTGCAGACGATACTTCGGCTCGATGGACTTAATGTAATCCATCAATACGTCCTTGATCTCCATGACGTATTCCTTCTCACGCATCTTCTCGATCATCTCTTCATAATTGAAGGCTGTGGTAACCTTGATATCCTCCTGCTTTCTGCCGCAGACAAGACACTCGTCCGTTCCCGCCTCGTTCACATGTCCGCAGTTGCAGGTCCAGATCATACCGTCGGTCTGATATTTCTCAACCGCATCGATACCTCTCTTTTGCTTCAGGGACTCCAGACGGCGTGCGGACATGGTGACCGCGATCGGCGTATCATTGCATGCAAATACGTCTCTCGGCGTTGCATACTTGCTGACGATCACCTTTGCCTCCTTCAGCAGTCTCACGTCATTCTCGGAGATCTGCGCCGGTACGAAGCCGGACTCGATCTGGGACACATTTCCCTTATCAAACGTGAAGTCCACGTCCTTGATCACGAGCCGTTCGTCATAGACATTGGTCAGCTCCACACTGGCGCGGACAGCCAGGATATCCTCTTTATTGTAATTGAAGAACAGCACCTTCATGTTGATGTTGTCCTTCGAGCCTTCCAGAATAACCTTCACCGGACGCGGCACCAGACGTGCGTAGTAGTTCATGACTACCAGTTCCTTGCAGATCTTCTCCTCCGGCTTCGGAAGTTCGCGGATCCGTACGGCCGTACCGTAGATCACTGCTCCGAAGGAACCGCCCTCCAGGTTCGTATAAATGGCTTGAACGCCGAGGATGGCGTTCGCCTTTTTCTTCTTCGCCGCCTTGAAGAGCTGCTTCTCTGCATCCTCTCTTGCCTTTTCCACCTTCGCCATATCCTGCTCGGATGCGTCGGTCACACTGGCTGCGATTCCCTTAATGAAATTCGTTCCCAGGATTGCCTCTCCGGTAACGATCCCCAGATACTCTTCTACCTCGTAGCCTTCAAATCCGGTCCCCGTCGTAAGTAACATGTCAGACATTCCATACTCCTCCCATATCCGGGAACGCACTGCCCCCGGTATTCTCCCGTGCACTTACACGTACACGGTCAGATTATATCATATTTCACAGGCAAGTGAAACAGTTTTCTTTATGAATTGTCGCCACTTTCGGGAAAGGGAAGAGGCTCTCGGTTTACATAAGTCTGGTACCTGTATTCGATGGAGAAACAGGTTTCTTCCTCCCCTTCCTCCGCCAGTTCCCAGGTGGGAAGCTTCTCCAGATTCGGGAAGAAGGTATCCGCTTCGTAGGTGTAGTCGATCTTCGTAATGATGGCCCTGTCGCAGTAAGGGATCAGCATATTGTAAATGCTGCCGCCGCCGATCACATAGATCTCGTCACTGTCATATTTTGCCAGTTCGCGGAAAAGTTCCTCCTGATCATGTACCACGACACCGCCACGTACCGTGAAATCCTTCTTTCTGCTGAGAATGATATTCGTCCTCTGGGCCAGGGGCATCCCGTTCGGGAATCCGGCCAGGGTCTTCCTGCCCAGGACAACCACATGGTTCAGGGTATGCTGACGGAACTTCTTCATGTCACTGGGAATCCTCACCAGGAGCTGGTCCTTCAGACCGATACCCCAGTTCTGATCTACTGCTGCGATTGCGATCATAGTCTTCTCTCCTTTTCATCAAAACCCGATACGGAAAATGCACACCCCGGCTGCTATACTGCGATCGGAATATTCTTCACCTGAGGCCCTGTCTCGTAATTCTCCACGACAAAATCATCCGGCGTAAACTGATAGAAATCCTTCACATCCGGGTTCAGGGTCACCTTCGGAGCCGGAAATGTGGGGCGCTGTATCAGTTCCTCCACAATGGGGATATGCCGGTCGTAGATATGCGCATCCGCGATCACATGAACCAGTTCTCCCGGCTTGAAACCGGTCACCTGTGCGATCATCATCAGCAGTGCACTGTACTGCACCACATTCCAGTTATTGGCTGCCAGCACGTCCTGGGACCGCTGGTTCAGCACCGCGTTCAGCCTGTCCCCGGTCACATTGAAGGTCATGCTGTAGGCACAGGGATAGAGATGCATTTCCGAAAGATCCTGATGCACATACATATTTGTCATGATCCGGCGGCTGTAGGGATTCGCCTTCAGATCAAAGAGCACCCGGTCCACCTGATCGAAATCCCCTTCCCTGTAATGGTGCTTCACACCCATCTGATAGCCGTAGGCCTTACCGATGGAGCCGGTCTCGTCCGCCCATTCATCCCAGATATGGCTCTTCAGGTCATGGACATTGTTGGACTTCTTCTGCCAGATCCAGAGCACTTCGTCGATGGCTGATTTGATATAGGTCTTCCGGAGGGTGATGGCCGGAAATTCCTCCGCCAGGTCATAGCGGTTCACCACACCGAAACGCTTGATGGTGTAGGCATAGGAGCCGTCCTCCCATTTCGGACGGACCTTCTCCCCCTCCGTGCTATAGCCATGATCAATGATCTCACGGCACATATTGATGAATAACGTATCCGCTTTACTCATAAAAATCTCCTGCCTTTCTGTCCCACCCCCGGTCCGAGCGGGCTTTTTCGCGTTCGAACCGTGCACTCCCCGCAGGATCCGGCCCGGATCCGGTGATTGAGACGCATTTTTATATCATTGGAACGGGAAATGATCTCTTTCCTGTTCCATATACTATCATAGTCACTGTAACCGTTGCAAAAACCGATTCAAAAGGAGGTAATCATGTATCCAACCATTTTCTGGGGTGATCTGTTCCGAAGTCTGAGAACATCCCGCGCCCTGCTCCAGAAGGAGCTTGCAACCATACTCCATACCAGCCGCCAGAGCTACAGCAACCTGGAGACCGGCCGCGCTCACCCGAGGCCCGAGCAGCTGGCGGTGCTGTCCTATGTCTTCGACATCAATCTGACGGAGTATATCTACAAATCTCTGCCCACCGAGCTTCAGACCGAGCTCCGCCGGTTCCGCTCGGAACAGCGCCGGAGGATGCAGACCGAAAAGGCCGGAAAGCAGGCGAAGAAAGGGCAGGCCGAGGCCGAAGCCGGTTCCGGGGACGGAACCCTGCAGACCCTCCCGCCGAAGAAACGGTCCCGTAAGACACCGACCCTGATCCGTCCCAACACGGATCTGGACGCGCTGGATTTTCTGCTCAGCGAGCCTCACGAGATCGTTGCAGAACCCGGAGCTCCCTACGGAAACCCGGAGGAAACGAAAGGTCTTTAACCCGGGAAGGCCTCCGCCACGCGGAGGCCTTGTTCCCATTTAGTTCGATAATATAATGCTGAGCGCTTCCCGCGCTTCGTCCACATCTCCCCGGTTCAGCGCACGGCTGGCCTTCACCAGCTTCAGTCTGGAGGTGCCGGACATTTCATACGTCAGGAGACGGTCCATGCTGGCTACCGCATCCTCCATCTCCGAATCATTTACAAGATCCAGGATCCCCTTCGCGATGGCCTGAATATCCGCCCAATGCAGCCGGATACCGTTCGTCTTCATCCGCTCCGTCACCGTTGCCACAAGTTCGATGCTCCGGCCGAGATAGATGGCAACGCCGGATACGACCCGTTCCCAGGCAAGAAGGGTTCTTCCCCAGGTGGCTGCCGCCACATCCAGGCTGTCATCCTTGCTGAGATTAACATGATCATCAAAGATATCCGCAAGGTATCTGGCGCCGATCATCTTCGCCGCCTCGCGCACCTCTCTGGCGCCTGTCATATAGGCGTCCACATCATTTCCGAATACGTAGAGAGACAGCTTGCCTCTGTACTCCTCATAAAGATCGCAGAATTTCCCCATCTGGATCTTCAGTTCGTTCATATCTCCGCCGTTTGCCTTAAGACCTTCGGACAGGGATACACCACAGGGCTGCAGTGCCTTTGCCGCGGCGGCCCGCTCCTCGATCAGGGCGATCAGCCGAGGATCCTCCGGAAGCATCTTCGAAGACACATTCTCCATCAGGATCTTGCAGAACAACGCCTCATCCACCGGCATACGGAGCATGCCCTTAAAGCCTGCTTTGATCAGTTCATCTTCCGGTGTTTTATCCTCCGGCGGAACCAGCGCATAGATCTTCGCATCCCTGCACTTGCTCTCCTTGGTGGAACGGATATTCCGCATGGTCTGTGCCCCGTCCATCAGGGGAAGATCCTTGGCGATGCAGATAATGTCGTATTTATCCTTCAGCACCCGCTCCATGCACGCCATACCCGTGTGGGATACGGTGGTGATACATCCCAGGCGGTCGCAAAGCTGCTTCAGTTCGATCAGGTCCTCTCCCTTCTTATCGATCAGAAGCACGTAGCACTTGCCCATATTCTGGTCCAGTTTAAACTCCGGAATCGGTTCCTCCTCCGGTTCCTCTTCGATCCCGCGGATCTGATTTAATTTCTTAAGCGCACTTTCTTTCAGATTCTCGAGCATTCTCCTGTCCTCATCTTTCCTCTTCTGTGTATGGATCGGTTCCGCTTACCTGAGAACCACTTTGCGGAAATTCTTCTTTCCTCTCTGGATGATGAATTCCTCTGCAAATACGTCCTTCGTGTAGCTCTGTCTTACATCCGTAACCTTCTCGCCGTTTACGATGACGCCTCCCTGCTCCAGGGCTCTCCGTCCGTCGCTCCGGGTCTTCACCAGTCCGGTGGCTACCATGATCTGGATGGCGTCGATGACACCGTCCTTAAAGTCGGCTTCCGTGATCTCCGCCTCCGGCATATCTTCCACGCTTCCGCCGCCGAAGAATGCCTTTGCTCCGGCTTCCGCCTTCTTTGCTTCCTCTTCTCCGTGTACCATGTTGGTAAGTTCGAAGGCCAGGATCTCCTTCGCACGGTTCAGCTCCGCATCCTTCCAGGTTTCCATCTCACGGATCTGCTCCATGGGAAGGAAGGTCAGCAGCTTGATGCACTTGATGACATCATCGTCGGACACATTTCTCCAGTACTGATAGAACTCGAAGGGCGAGGTCTTCTCCGCATCCAGCCATACCGCACCCTTTGCGGTCTTGCCCATCATCTTGCCCTCGGAATTGAGAAGCAGCGTGATGGTCATGGCATAGGCATCCTTGCCCAGCTTCTTCCGGATCAGTTCGGTACCGCCCAGCATGTTGGACCACTGGTCGTCACCGCCGAACTGCATATTGCAGCCGTACTTCTGGTACAGCATATAGAAATCATAACTCTGCATCAGCATGTAGTTGAACTCAAGGAAGTTGAGTCCCCGCTCCAGCCGCTGCTTGTAGCACTCTGCCGCCAGCATCTTATTGACACTGAACTGGGAACCGATATCCCGAATGAATTCAACGTAATTGAGATCCAGCAGCCAGTCCGCATTATTCACCATGATGGCCTTTCCCTCACCAAAATCGATGAAACGGCTCATCTGTTTCTTAAAACACTCACAGTTATGATCGATGGTTTCCTTCGTCATCATCAGCCGCATATCCGTCCGGCCGGAGGGATCTCCGATCATACCTGTTCCGCCGCCAACCAGCGCGATCGGCTTATTTCCGGCCATCTGCAGACGCTTCATCAGACACAGCGCCATAAAATGTCCCACATGCAGGGAATCCGCCGTCGGATCAAATCCGATATAGAATACCGCCTTCCCGCTGTTCACCAGCTCGCGGATCTCTTCCTCATCCGTAGTCTGCGCGATCAGTCCACGCTCGATCAGTTCCTCATATACGCCCATGGTCAGGTTACTCCTTGTCTTTAGAATTCTCCGAATGTTGATTGTAACATATTCTTTCCGCTTTTTGAATAGCAAGTTCGTATAGTTTTCGAAAAATCATAAAAATGACTGCCCCGCACATGAGGAGCAGTCATTCTATTCCGGATTTTACGGATCGGTACCATATCCGGCCGCATTAAAACGGTACATCGGGGAAATCCCCGTCCAGCACATTATCCCTCCATCCCACATCCTTCCCGTCTCCCCGGTACAGCGTGGCATGGGGACTGGTCTTCCGGAACAGTCCGTCCGTCACCAGCAGGCTTCCGCTGCGGTGGTCGATCACCGTCACATCATCCATCAGGTATGTGTAATTGTTAAAATAACTGCATCCGATCAGTCTTGCATTCTCCGTCACCAGATATCCGGTCATTCCGGTATCCGCATAGCAGTCCGTCAGGATCACATCATAGGAGCTGAGGACATAATTCACGGAATCCTTCAGCATTTCCGGAAGCGCTCCCTCCTCCGGCGGAGGAATGGGACCGCCCCATACATGGCATCGGGTCAGCCGGTTGGAACCGCCGCCTAAAAGTTCGAAGCCCTTTGTGTAATCCACAACGATACAGTCGATAAAATGGCTGTCTCCGCCGTTGCTGCTGATCCCCGCATTTCCCGCAAGACCCGGCAGGGTACATTTGAGATACAGGTTCTGTGCCACCAGCTCGTAGGTCCAGCTGCTTCCCGCCTCCTCGATCCTGAGTCCGTAACGCTTTCCGTTCCGGAAAGAGGTATCCCGCATGGTGAAATGCTTGAAACTGTTCAGACACATGCAGCTGGCAAGTCCCGCACCATCGATCACACCGCCGGTCACGAAGAGATTCCAGTCCTCCGCATCCGGATCCTCCGAAGGAACGATATGTCCGTCCTTCTCAACGATATCCGGGTACGATGCTTCCGCATCATAGAACAGAACAAAAGGCATTTCCGCATCCGCCTTCAGCACGGCGGATTTATGCATGAGCAGGGAACAGCAGTTCCTTATCTCCAGCATACTGCAGATCCGGTAAACCCCTTTGGGGATATACAGCACGCCCCGCTCGCAGGCCGCCACTGCCCTCCCGATCCGCGCATCATCGCTTTCCTCGCCTGCAAGGCGGGGAAACGCATCCAGTGAAATATCATAACATCCAAGGCTCATAACAATCCTCCTTCTCCGGCGCTGCCCGGCGCCGCCTGTTTCTTCCTTTACCCCTATGCTTTCCGGGATCAGAAGGGCATATTGTCCGGGTCTCCGGAATAGCCGACGCATCCCTTCAGGTCCGCGATCAGACGGACATCCGCCTCCTCCAGTTCGAAATCAAACACCTTCAGGTTCTCTTCGATCCTGACAGGCGTTACCGACTTCGGCAGCGGAAGGAAGCCCATCTGAAGGCTCCAGCGGATACAGATCTGTGCGATACTCTTCTGATACTTCTCCGCCAGCTGCTTCATCTCCGGAACCTCAAAGATCTTTCCGGTTCCCAGAGGACTGTATGCTTCCAGAAGGATATCCAGGGACCTGCAGTAAGCAACCAGTTCCTCCTGGGGATCCCCCGGACAGAGACGGATCTGGTTCACAACCGGCAGGACCTTTGCGGTCTTAAGAAGCGCCTCGATATGATGCTGACGGAAATTGCTGATGCCCAGGGCACGGATCTTTCCTGCCTCATACAGTTCCTCCATGGCCTTCCAGCTTTCCGCATTTGCCGCTTCCCACCGATCCCTTAGGGGCAGCGGATTCGGCCAGTGGATCAGGAAAAGATCCACATACTCCGTATCCAGTTTCCGAAGGGACTCTTCAAAGGAACTCATGACCAGATCGTAACTGTGATTATCATTCACCAGCTTCGTGGTGATGAAAAGCTCCTCCCTGGGGACCCCGCTTTCACGGACAGCCTTTCCCACACTCGCTTCATTTCCATACCCCTGTGCCGTATCGATGTGCCGGTAACCGCAGCTGATCGCATGCTTTACCGAAGCATAGGCCACATCACCCTCCGGCGCCTGCCAGGTTCCGAAACCGACTGCCGGGATCCGGACGCCATTTGACAACGTGTAAATACTGTTCTTCTGATCCATGCAAAATACCCTCCTGAAAATACATATCAACCGGTACGACCCTTGGGACAGCGCACACCACCCCCGGCCGACACCGATAAAAAAGCGGCACCTCCCGAAACTTTTATAACCTTGTATTCCGGTAGGTGCCACATGTCTTATTCATTATAACATAACGTACCCTGCTTTAAAACCGCATTTTCGCTATTTTAAAGCGGATCCGGGGCAGGCCCTCCCCTGTCCTTTATTCGGTGATCAGGCTTCTTACCTCCACCTTTTTCGTCTTTCCGGCAACCAGATATGCAAAGATGAAGTAACTCAGTGCCACGGCAAGGATGGGCAGGAATACCGTAGAGAACCGGTAGTCGATCACAAACCTGGCGATCCCCATGCTGCGGAGCATAAGGGAAAGCATCTTCTCGGAAATGGTAAGGCTCATCGTGGTTCCGATCAGGATACCGAAGAAAGCAACGATCAGAAACCGGACCGCAAACTGCAGTCTCAGATTCCCCGAAGTAAAGCCCATGGACTTATAGATTCCGATATCGATCTTCTCCCGGACAAAGGCCTTCGAACACATCATGGATACCACCACCAGAGCAAAGACTGCAGAGATCACATAGATTACCGCCTTGATGGCCATGGCGGTCTTTGTCAGAATGGAATCATCCTCTTCATCCGCCGAAGCATTCTTCCATACCGAACACTTCTCCGGAAGCTCCGACTTAAGACGCTCATAGATCTCACCGGTCTTCTCAGGATCCGTAAGCTTATATCCGGCGTTCCTGGGAATGAAATCATCGATCAGCGTTCTTGCTCCGGCGCCGTTCATTCCGAAAAACCGCCCGGTATCGATCAAGGCAACAGCAAAACCGGAAATGATGAAATCCCTCGTTCTGCCCCTGTAGGAAACCGGAAGCTTATCTCCGATCCTGTATCCCATATCCTCGGCATAGATCTGGCCCACGACGATCTCGTTATCATACTTCGGAGCCCGGCCTTCGGTTACTGTAAAGGTTTCCTCATCCTCAGAAATCCGGCAGTTGATCTTCTCCCCGTCCAGCAGAAAGTACTTATCATTGAAGAAATACCTCTCACCTATATCCGTATATTCCCGGATGATCTCCTCGGACCTTCCGATCTGCTCCTTAACATATTCCGCATTTTCGGGACTGTACTCATCAAAATCGATATACACTTCCAGATTCTCCGACGTGCCGCCCATGGCTCTCTGTGTATTTTCCGAAGAAACAGCATCCGTCATCCCCGTCATGGTCATGAGGAAGAATACCAGGATCGATGCAATAACGATCGAGGCTATATATCTGCGCTTTCCGGAGGTAAACTGCCGGAAGGCCAGGCTGGGAGAAAGCAGCTTACCTGTGATCGGAACCCGGATCCTGCTGTCAAAATACACCTCGCTCCTGCCACCGGATACCGCCCGGATCGGTGAAATATGCCCCACCTTCCCGGAAACCAGCAGGATAAATACAGCCGAAAGAAGAAGGATCCCCAGCAGGATCAGAACCGTTGGCAGTACATTTACACCGCCGAAGATCTTCGTACCGATGGAGGACTCAAATGCTCTCGGCAGGTAGAGGATCACGGGAATGGCCGCAACTGCACCGAGCAGTGTTCCGATCACCTCCGCCAGCATATACTGACCCAGGAAAATGTATCTGAGCCGTCTTTCGTCATACCCCATGGCTTTCAAAATCCCCAGATCGGTGTAGTTCATTTCGATACTGGAGGAAATGCTGTTGGACATCACCACAAAGACGATCACGGAAAGAATGATCACAAAAATTGCGAAGATATTCAGGATAATATCCGGCATGATGCTCTGATAATGAATGCTGTCCGTCCGGGTAAGCACCCCGTGGGCATAACTGCCGATACTTGTCTCCTTTGACAGTGCGGACGCGAAACGATTGTCTGAAAGCTCGCAGTCATCCGCCTTAGTTATGTAAACTATTTCATAAAGATCCGCAGCATTTACTGCATCCTTTTTAGCGGCTTCAATTCTCTCTTCCCTGATCCGTTCAAAATCTTCACTGCAGATAAAGGGTGTCTTCAGGTTCATGTAGACACTGCCGCAAACCGGTTCTTCCACCATTCCTTTTACGGTAAATGTATAGGAGGCGTCCTTAAATTCAAGTGTCAACCGATCTCCGACCTTTACCCCGTCCTGTTCGGCAAGACCTCTGGGGAGATATACCTCTCCCGAAGAAAGGGGCGGAACCTCTGCTTCATAGCCGGAGAGATCACTGTTCCAGAGCCGGTCCACCTTATCCATCATGGCCATTACCCGGATGGCGAAGGACCCGCCTCTTCCGTTATCAAACTTATAAATGTCGGGTGTGATGGCATCGATCACCTCAACCTTCTTAACGGTCGGATACTCCCGGACTTCATTGATCATTTCCTCCGTAAGAAAATCCTTACGGATATTCAGGGTGATATTTCCCACATCCTGCCGGTCATAGGCATTTTGGATGGATTCAGGAAAATTCTTCTTCAGGCTGACAATGGTTGTCACTGAAAGGGATATGATAAACATCAGTATGATGATGCTCTTAAAGGAACCCTTTTTGTAGCGGATATTCGCTTTGATCAAAGTTCTAAGATCCATGGCGCACCCCCTACCACTGCATGGAGGAGAGCCATGCATTTACCTGTGTCTCCCGGCTCTTCTCATCCTCTGCTTTATACGGAGGCAGCGCCAGCTCCCCGATGATCTTTCCGTCCTCAAGATAAAGCAGCCGTGTTGCCCTGAGGGCTGCCCGAAGGTCATGGGTTACCATTAAAATGCTCTGTCCGTCCCGGTTACACTGTGTCAGAAGGTCCAGTACCTCCAGTGTATTACGGCGGTTCAGTGCGCCTGTAGGCTCATCCGCAAAGATAATCGCCGGCCGGTTGATCAGTGCCCGGGCTATGGCGCATCTTTGCTGTTCTCCGCCGGAGCACTGGGCCGGGATCTGGGTTTTGATCCCCCCGATATTCATCTTTTCCAGAAGGGAGTCCGCAAGCTCATTTACCTCTGCGGTGGAACGGGACTTATCCAGATACCCCGGAACCGCCACATTTTCGAAAAGCGTCAGATTGCTTACCAGATGGATCTGCTGGAAGACAAAGCCGAACCTGGTATGGCGGAGCTTCGCCAGTTCCTTCTCACTCATGACGGTGATATTCTCTCCATCCAGCAGTACTTCCCCGGCAGTAGCCCGGTCCATTCCGCTAAGGGCGTAAAGAAGGGTCGACTTTCCGGACCCGGAAGACCCCATGATGATGGTAAAATCTCCCTCGTAGATATCCATATCCAGATTTGAAATAATATGTACCTGCCCTCCGTTATGGGCAAAGCTTTTGCAGAGTCCCCCGGTTTTCAGAATTGCTTTTTTCATGCTGAATCTCTCCTGCTTATGATCATTTTCTGATCACATCATAGATCAACTCTTATTAAGGAGTACTTAAGAACCGTTAAGTTATCACATTTCGTTCCTGATGGGAATCGACACAACCGCCTCAAGCCCCGTCTCTCCTCCGCCGCGATTTTGCAGCATGAGACTTCCGCCGGACTGTTCGGCGATGTATCTAACGATATAGAGTCCGAGGCCCGAGCCGTTCTCTTCTCCTGCGTTTCTTCCGCGGTAGAACTTTCCTGTGATAAAGGGCATATCCTCATCCGGAATACCGGGTCCCTCATCCGTGAAATGAAGCTCCAGCATTCCGTCCTTCTCCGTCATAAATATCCGTATCTTCGTCTTTGCATATTTCCGGGAATTGTTGATCAGATTCTCCACCACCTGGGTGAGCCGCTTCTTGTCCGTGCTGATCACCGGTGAGAAATCCGGCTTCTCAAACTCAACATCCTGCTGCTCTGCGGAAATCTCCCGGATGGTCTCCTCCAGGAAAGGAACCGCCTCGAATTCCTCCGGCTGCATCTGAAGCTTACCCAGATCCGAAAGGGAATGCAGGAAGAGATCATTGGTAAGCGTTGTCACCTCGTCACATTTCCGCATAATGACGGATACATATTTTGCCCGGCGTTCGGGGGTTGTATCCAGATTCGCCTCCAGGCCCTCCGCATAGGCCCGTATGGAAGCGATGGGAGTTTTGATATCATGGGATAATGTGGCGATCACCGTTTTGTTGTTCTCCACTGCTTCACGCTCCGCTGCACGGGACCGGGTGATCTCCTTTCGCATACAGTCAAAGGCCCAGGTAAAGGCCCCGAAATAATTGGACCGCTCCACATTCAGCCCCACATCGAAATTCCCCTTTGCGATCTCTGCGGCATACTCCTTCATCCGGTCAAAGGGACGGAGGATTTTAAAATAAACATAAAGGAAAACCATGCCCATAAAGAAGATGGCAAGACCGCACACGATAATGCCATCCTTCCCGAAGGTTCCGCCTACCGTAGATCCGCGAAGGGAGTCTCCCAGCCGATCCGCCTTCTCCCGGGCCTCGGTATATTCCCCGGCATCGATCAGCCGTGCAATCTCATTCGCTACCAAAACCTCTTCGGACCTGGTACTTTGCTGCGATTTATCATGGGTAAGCATAGATACGAAAAACGCTGCTCCCACAAGAAGCAGCGAGAATAGTATGGTGATGCAGAGTATTCTTCTTTTCATGTTATTGTCTCCATATCTCTGATTCGAACCGGGGGATTCTTCGGCTCGTTTCACCCGCTTCAGAGTTCCATCATATATCCGACCTTATAAACTGTTTTTATGTACTTCGGATCTGCCGGGTTATCCTCCAGCTTCTCCCGGAGCCACCGGATGTGTACCGTAAGGGTGGAGGGATCCACCTCAGAGAAAGCTCCCCAGACTTCACTGAGCAGCTTATCCTTCGGGATTGCCGTATTGGGATGCTCTAAGAGGTACTTCAGAAGATCAAATTCCCGCATGGAAAGGCTCACCGCCGTGCCATTCTTCACCACGGAACGTGAACCGATATCCACGGTTACATTTCCGAAGGGGACCTTCTTCTCCATCTCATTGAAGCCGTAGGTCCGGCGGATCAGCGCATTGATCCGGGACAGCAGTTCCTTCATGGAGAAGGGCTTCGGGATATAATCATCTCCGCCCAGATCAAGACCCGTGACCCGGTCGGTCTCACTGGTCCTTGCGCTGGCAAAGATCACCGGCACTTCAGACACCCTCCGAAGCTCCCGGCAGACATCAAAGCCCTCCGCATCCGGAAGATTGATGTCCAGCAGGATCAGATGAAAGGTTCTGTCGGAAAGCAGGGCAAATGCCTCCTCGCTGCTCCCGGCACAGGTTACGGAATACCCCTGATCACTCAGCATATCCGATATGATCATAGACAGATCCGCATCATCATCGATTATCAGTATCTCTCGTCTCATCCATCCACACCGTCCTTATCTTCCGCTTAGAACCAATTATCCTCCATTCCCCGGACAATCGCAACTTTTTTATGAAACTCCGGTTCAGATCCTTTGAACGGAAGAGAGCGCTCTCCCGCCCAGGTCCGTTACGCAGGTTGATTTTTCTGCCTTTTTATGCTATTATTCGATATCCGGGGAAGGTTTTGGGGTTGATACGGAGTTTTTATGAGTATTCAGGATTTTGTGATTCAAAACTATATTCTTTTGGTGGTCTGCACGGGAATCCTTACGATCACGGTCTATGATGTATATCTTGGCCGTACGACGATCCATATCCTGCGCTGGATCCTGGCGGTAGTGATCATTCTCAGTATCGCGGATTATTTCGAATCCTGGACCGGATCCCTGGACCAGAGAACCGAACTACGGGTACTGTTTTCCTTCCTGGGATATACGCTTCGTCCGGTGGTGATCATGCTTTCGATCTTTATGGTCTATCACCGTATGAACTTCCTGCTGCTGATCCCGGCCATCATAAATACCATGGTCTACGGCACGGCATTTTTCAGTGAGATCGCCTTTTCCATCGATGAAAACAATCATTTTATCAGAGGCCCTCTCGGATATACCTTTATCCTGGTCAGCATTCTCTATGTGGTGCTGCTCTGCATTGCCCTTGTCCGGTCCTTCGAAAGCCGGCACGGATACGAATGGCTGCTGATCGTTTACTTCCTGGCCGTAGCCCTGCTGACATCGATCCTGACCATCTTCTTTAATGTGGACGGGCTGTTCAATCTGACCGTTACCTTCGGTATCATCCTGTACTACCTTCACATCTACATCCAGCATACGAAGCTGGATGCACTGACAGGACTGTACAACCGGCAGGTCTTCTATACGGATATGCGGAAATACCGTTCCGCGATCACAGGCATCATATCCATCGATATGAACTATCTGAAGCGGCTGAATGACTCCCAGGGGCATCAGGCCGGAGACCTGGGGCTTAAGACCCTGGCGGAATGCTTCCTCCGGACTTCCGGCACCAGGAACTGGATCTACCGGATCGGCGGCGACGAATTCGTGATCTTCTGTACGAGGCAGAAGGAAGCGGAAATGAAGCAGCTGCTTGAAAACCTCCGGAGATCCGTTGCCGAGACCGACTACTCCTGCTCCTTCGGCCTGTCCATAGGAACCGACCCCGATGAGATGCTGCGGGAATCCGACCGGCTCATGTATGAAGAAAAGGCACGGTTCAAGGCAGGACGCGAATGACCGTACCAAGGATAATAAAGAAGCGGCAGTACCGTAAGCAGTACTGCCGCTTCTTCCTTTTATCCGACGGATCCTTCGATCCTCCGCTTCTTTCCCGGCCTGATGCAGGTTCTCCACGTCTCCCCGGGTCCGTCACAGGTCCTCCGCATAACTGATCTCATCCAGCTCCGCATGCATGAACTCCGCCCAGCTATACTGATTCATATAATCGCCCACGTAACGGTATCTGGATTTCTCCTTCTTATCCAGCCATTCATAGAGGTCACATTCCACCTTATCCTTCGCGATGGCCATACTTCCCCGCTGCTTTATGATGATCTCCGTAAGCCCCAGATCCGAAAGGGTATTCTGCAGATCCTGCCGGAGATTACTGAGATAGGAGGACTTCACCTTCGGGTCCCCCTCATCCTCCCAGAGAGATGCAATGATCTCCCCGTTGGTGGTCTGAACACCCTTGTTATTGATCAGGACCGCCACGATCTCCTTCGTCTTCGAGTATTTAAAGGGAACCGGCACGCCATCGGCAAAAAGCTCGAAGTTCCCGAAGGTCTGCACAAATACTCTCCGCTTCTCCGCCTCTCCGGAGGGGTAGCGAAGTTCCCTCTGCTCACAGGCAATATCCGCTTCCCGGGGCGGATACTGGATGCATCCGCTGGCTCGGATCGCCATGGCATCGAAGGCCATTTCCTTCTTCTTCGTCATCAGGATCAGGTTCACGGTGGGATAGAGATCCTTCAGATACCGTCCCAGGAGCAGCCCGTCCATTTCCGGCAGCTTATCCTCCAGATATGCCACATCGATCCTTGTCTCCCTGGCAGCCGCAAGTGCACTGGGACTGTCTGAGAATTCAAGGATCTTCGCCCCCTGGCAGACCTTCTCCAGCGACTTCGAGGTATCCTTCAGTGAGTTTTTATTCTTTTCCACTACAAGTATTGTCATGGCCGCTCCCTCCTCATACCAGATCGATCTTCCGAAGCTGCTGGGATTCCCGTTCCTCCAGGGTCATAAGAAGCGGATTCTTCTCTCCCACCAGAAGCATGTCCCCGTCATTTACAACGGCTTCATGCAGCGGTCCCGCTTTCAGATCCGAAAGCACCAGCGCAGCGAAACGGTCATAATTATCTTCATCGATCACAGGGAAATGATACTTCATCCGGTACCAGTGATCCGGATCGAATCCCGCGGTGCCGATGTACAGCCGGTCTGCCGTGGCCTCCACCTCATCCGGTCCTGCCGGAAGTCCTTCCTCCATCCCCAGATCATCACAGAACAGCATGGCATAGACCCGGAGGACCTGCTCCCGGATGGTCTGCTGCTTTCCCCGGTTCTCGATCTGTGTATCCATGATGCTGTAATACTCTTCTCTTGCTTCCCTGCTTCGTTCAAAGTTGCAGATCGCAGCATACAGCCTTTTCCCGATCAATACCTGTTTCTGATTCTCTTCCATGCTTCTCTTCCCTCTATAAACTGATCTTGTTATTCAGCAGATACCCGGTTCCGAAGGTACACCCGACGGTTCCCACCAGATAGAAGAGATACCTGGGTATCTTCCTCACAAACCCCCGAACCACCGGAACTTCTCCGGCTGAAAATCCCGAAGTGCAAATCTGCCCCGTATTCCTTTCCCAGCCGTTCACATACAACCATACACAGACCTCCCCATCTGCCCCAGGCAACATCCCTTCTCCTCTGATACTACCACATCCGTCTTCTTCCGGCCATCGGATTAAACCTACATACGAACTTCCCAGGCGGTCATATTTCCATCCGAAAACCCTCCCTTTATCCGTTCTCCTCCCTGTCCTTCTTCCCAAGGTAGGTAAAGCTCAGCATGGTTATATCATCAAACTGGGGTTCTTCTCCCGCAAAAAGATCCACTGCAGCCTTCACCCGGATGATCAGTGACACCTTCGGGACCGGATTTCCGCCTTCCAGTCGTGAGAGATAGATTGCTTTCGGTCCGATTATGTCACTGCTCTCTTCGGAAAAGCGGATAATGCTTTCATTCTCCTTTTCCCTTTTCCAGAGGCTGCTCACGGCTTTCCGCATATCTTCGTCCAACAGATCATACCGGTCTCCCAGTCTGGTAGGCTCATAAAGATGGAACCAGTCCGTTCCTACCTCTTCCTGCTCTTCCGGCTCTTCCTCTTCTTCCTGTGCCTCCGCTTCTTCCGTACCCTCCTCAGCTTCCGGATTCTCTTCTTCCGTATCTTCCGCTTCTTCCGATTCCTCCTCTTCATCCTCATACGCAATTTCATCATTCAGAACCGAATGTGCACTCACTATGGAATATTCGGTATAATTCTTCTCCGCATCCGGCCGGATGATCGCGATGGCTGTGATATTACCGCGCCTCAAGCCTTAGATTATGTAAACCAAATCATCATTTCCCCGTAAATACACGGTCGTAATAATCGCTGCTCTGCTCCAGCTGCTTCCGGTATTCCGCCTCACCAAGTTTTTCGCACAGGGTTTCCGTGGGTGAGAACAGATCCGTTCCGAGTCCGAGCCTGTCGCCTTTGATATCCACACCGATGGCGGAAAGCGTCGTCGGGAACATATCCAGGGATGAGAACTTCCGGTTCTTTGTATTTACCGGTTCTTTTGCGGGATTGATGATGCAGTTATAGGTGGTCCTTACGTAGTCATCATCAATATCCACCATGGCTGTTTTCTTATTCCCGAGGTGGTCCCCCACAAGGATCACCGTGGTATTCTCATAAAACGGCTGCTGCTGTACCCATCTCACGAAATCCAGTGTCTGCCTGGACGTACAGTTCACCGTGGCAAGATAATCATGATCTATGCCATCGTCACACAGGACACAGCGATGACCGCACTCATAGGAATGCGTATCCATGGTGTACATGGTAACGAAGAACGGCTTATCCTCTTTCGAGGCCTCGGTAACAATCTCCTTCGTGATGTCAAAAAGCTTCCGGTCCTCGATGCCCCATTTCCAGATATAATCTCCGTCCTCCGAGGAATATCCCTGTTCCGTAAGAGCGATCCGGTCGTACAGCTTACTGTCGTCATATCTTCCCACATACTCATCATACATGGAGAATTCGCCCTTCGAGCCTTCGATGTAATACTGATTGTATCCGTTCTCGTGCAGGATGTCCTCCAGCCTTACCGTGGATGGATACTCCACCACTCCGTTCTGGGGAATGATCTGCGTATTCAGTGAGATACCGGCGGTCTGGGCGACCGTTGAGCCCTGGGTGAAGGTGATGGACGGTACGAAGACGGATGCACCTCCCAGCAGTTCCGTATTTGAAAAATGAACCGTGTCCCCTTCCTTCGTAAGCTCCGTCAGTTCGGGGATGTAATTCTCTTCCTGTGAGCCTCCCGCTTCCCCGGAAGCATATGTACTTTCCATGGATTCCAGGTAGATGAAGATCAGGTTCCTCTTTTGCTCCGGGAAGGATATGACGCTCTCATCCGGCTTCACATAATAGGTTTCATAAATGGTGGACCTGCCGGTCTTCATGTTGACATAGTGCAGGAAATTCGTCTGTATCGTGAAAAATGCAGCGCATCCCAGCACCAGCAGGATGGACATCACGATATGAAGCGCCCGCTTCTTCCGGGTCATCACCAGCGTATATTGTCCGTCCTTGTTCGTATCCGCTACCACCAGCCGGTCGTTCCGGAAGCATTTGTATAGCTGAAGGAAAATATAACCGGCGATCAGCACGAAGATCATGGTATACTCGACACCGGCGATCACATCCTCGATCGCAAGACCTCCCTTGGCAAAGCGCACCGTAAAAAGGATCCCTTCAAATTCCATATTGGAATATACATTGAATAAGAACAGGGTGACCGCGAAGAGGAAGACTGCCGGAGCGATCAGAAGCATCAGGATCACTACCGTAAACCATTTCTTTCGCCCTTCCCGCGGCGTTGCGCTTATGGTCTTCTGGGGTGTGTACATGACCGCCAGATCCAAAAGGTGCGTGGATGAGGAATCCTCCCTTACCAGGATCTTTGAACCTGCATATTCCATCAGCCGCAGGAATGCATACAAAGCGGCGGTTCCGATCACCCAGAGCAGGGCCCACTTCGGGAAGAAGCTTCCCATAAAATCCGATGCATAGTACCCCGGCCGGGTCAGATCATAAAGCACGGGATACCAGAGAACCGGTATTGCCGGTGCCAGCAGGCAGTACAGACTCTTAATGAACCGGAAGACGGAATACTCCGGCCGCCGGATCAGGGCGTAGAATGAAAATGCGGATACAAAGGGGAAGATCAGTAGCAGGATCCATCCCGTGACGGAGATCTCCGTCAGATCCAGCGGCGCCCTGAGCACACCCAGTGCGGTTACAAGCAGTGCTCCGAGCACTGCCAGAAGTATATGCTTTCCGGTGAGTCTTCCGTTCCTTCCCTCCTCACCTTTTGTTACAGTATTTGCGTTCATGGTTATAAAGTATCGTCCTATCTAATCTTTTTCTGCGTATGAAGCCTTTGTCTCAATCTTTCCTTTTCCTTTTATACACCATGATCCCTCCCATGGCAAGTAGAGAAATCGACATAAGGATCCCGAGTGGAACGATCGGTGTATCATCTCCGGTCTTCGCATTCTGGGACTTCTTATCATTTCCGCCGGTGTTGCCGGAATCTCCGCCTTCATTATCGCCGGTCGATTCCTGCTCAGGAGTTAAATAATGAATACCCGAGAATGCAGGATCCGCCGGATCGATCAGGGAATCTTTATCCGCTTCTGCATAGATCAGTGCTTCTCCCGGAGTATCCTCTGCATATTCCGCATCGGTTCTGGCTGCGGAAACACTGAGAAGTTCTCCCTTGGTAACCGTTCCCGCCACCACCGTATCGGGAGTGCCGACAGGATACCCGTATACATTTTCGGGAGATGTGGTAAATCCATTGACTGCTGCATCCGTGTTCATGGCATAGTAGCCTGCCACCAGATTCGCAACTGCACCGGCACGGCTAAGTCCGGTGATCCAGATCTTCGCCTTTCCGGTGATACTCTCCTTTTTCGCATACGAATTAATAAACCGGATGGCTTCGTCCCGTGTGGTTTTGAAGTCCTCATGGATTCCGCCGTCTCCGATCAGGAAATTACCATACCATTCCAGATCATACCCGTAACCCCGTACCACGATTCCGATGAGCGGGATCTCTTCCCCGTTTTCACGGATCATTTTCTTTCCTGCCATCACCGCTATTGACTCCGGTTTATCGTTGGAAAGGCCGTAGTATCCGTTGCCCTCCACATCCTCGAATCCCATGGCCTGAAGTGTGGATCTCATGGAATCCGCCGTACCGGTCTCCATGGATGCAAGAGCGGATAAGGTGGAAATATGCGGGTAATACGTAAAGGATGACTCCGCAAACCATCCGTCATTATACGCAAATGTGAAATCATAACCGGGAAGCTGTGCAACCACGGTTTCGTACTTCTCATCCTCCGCTGCAAAGGAATGCGCGGGGATCATCCCCAGCACAAGCATCAGGGATAAAAAATACCCATCAATCGTCTCTTTCTCATCATATCCGGTTCCTCCTATCATTCCGATCTGTCGTCTGACACGAACAAAACCCTTACCTGCTTATCAACCCGATCATCGCCTTGATATCATCTATATCTCTTTGTACCTTCGCCAGTTCCTCTTCCAATGAGACCTTTTTCTTCTTTTTCCGGTAAAAGGCCTCCCCGTCCCCGTCATTTACAGCCAGGATCAGCCGATTCCCGTCCAGCTTCGCCGCTACGCCTTTATGCCTTTCGGACAGGGATCCCAGTTTTTCCAGCAGCCGGGGCAGGACCCGACCGGACGCATCCTTCAGCTCCGAAACGTACAGATCGAATTTCCCGTCATATTCCGCATTTCCGATGGATACTTTCCCCTGCTCCTCCCCGGGGCTCAGCGCCCTGTCGGAAAAGGATCTGCTGAAAACCGTTTCTCCGGAACCGATCCTGTCCGGAAAATGAAGTACCATCATCCGGCCCTTAAAAAATGTAGTGTAATTGTTCTTCTTTGCCAGACGGTCATAATCCCGAACCGTCACATCCGACAATTCGATATGAACGCCATTCCGGTCACATCTTCCATATGCTTCCGAGTCAAATTCATTTCCCATCCTGCAGAGCCGGAAACCTTCCACCATTTCCTCGGAGAATCCCTCATAGGGTTCAAATGATACATTCTCAAAATTCCCGGTGAGCGGTTCCCGGATGAACACCTCTTTGTAAAGCTCATCCATTTCCTGATTGGCGTTCTCTCTCATCCTGCTGCCGGCAAATAAAAGTCCCAGACCAACAGGAAGGAGCAGAATTCCCACATAGCCCCAGGCTTCCAATTCTGCTCCCCGTTCTGCTTTTTTTCTCAGCTGCTCCATCCGGAGCAGCGAATCACTTTTACTCATAGTTTCCGTCCTATCCCTTCCTAAGGGGGATTTTATTGTTTTACGAACACAAGGTCCGAACCATTGTGCTGCAGCCTTACGGTGTCATTGGCGATATCTGCCTTTCCCGACATCTGCTTGCTTCCATTGGTTATTGTAAACTCATCACCCACCATTGTAAAGTCACAATGACCGGTAAATCCGAAAACCGTAAGATCCACCTTATCTCCGTCGATCTCAATGGTCGTATTCTTTGTGTTGACTCCATACGCTGCCAGCTGTTCGGGCAGGACCTTTTCACCATGGACATCCACATGTGTAAAACGATAAGTGCCGTCTACCGGATTGGCTTTCTTCCGGAATACTCCCATCATCCAGCAGGTTCCCAGTGCAAGGAGCGAGATAACCGCAACCACAAGGATCGGATTCAGCCGGAATCCCTTCGGCGTATCCACGATCCGCGCGTCCTCTACCGGTGTTCTTAATACTACCTTTTCTCTCTTTCATCGGGGTATATATTATCAGACCGTTTGTCACAGAACCGTCACACGAAAGTCACAGCTTCATATATGCCTTAGACCGCTGCCTGTCCGTGCCGTCCGGCGGTCCGTCCCCCGTAAAATCACTATAACGCCCTTCCTGCCTTCGGTGCTGCGGGCTTCGCCTTCTTCGCCGGATTCACCGGATTCTTCGGCCCTGCCGCCGGGCTGTCGGGATTCTTCGCAATGGCACGTGCAACCTCTTCCACTGCCTTATGATGATTTGCCTTCAGGGTCTTATCCTCCTCGGGCGTTCTGTCATTTGAATTCTTAATGAATTCATGAACGTCCGCTACGGCCTCAATCTCCCGACGGTTTCTTGCATTACCTACATCCGGTCCCTTTTTGCCCGGTACTACCTGTCTGTCCCCGCTATAGGTTAAAACCGCATCCCGGATCCTCTTCTCGGATTCCCGGACCTTCTCCAGATCATCTTTCGTAACATACTGACCGAAGTATTCACCTGTTTCCGCGGTATCTGCCTTTACCTTCTTCTTACAGTTCTCTGTCCTGGTGAAGATCTTCGACAGAAGCTCTGCATGCTTTTGCATCGCCTCTTCCAGCTTTCCAAAGCTTTCAGGTGCATCCGGCGTTGCCCATTTTGAGAGTTCTTCCTTCAGTTCCTCTGTCCTCTTCAGCCGGGAGCTGATCCCCGCTTCTTCTGCGCGGTTCAGTGTTTCGGTAGAAACATAATCCACTTCATTCACTTTATACTTGGCCAGGCTCTGAAAATCATCCAAAGTCTCCTTTGCTTCCACGAAAATGTTCTTCACTCCCTTTTTCGGCTTCATCAATTCTTCAATGTCATGATTAAGATCGGTCAATGACTCCTTAAATTCCCTGTAATTCTGATTCTCCGATTCTGTATTCTTTATCTCCTGCAAAAGTTCCTCTTTTGTTCTCGGATCTGCCATAATATCCTCCTCCTCGTCTGTTTTTTCGGATATTATCAGAACAGGTATAACAAAAGAGCAACAAATATCTTTTTTTATTTTTCTTATTTCCATGGCAGGCGGATAATGAAAGGGAGCCGCTTTCGACTCCCTTCATACACGCTATATAGCCATAAGATCCTTCTTCGGTTTACCGGCCGGCATCCCGTCTCATCGGCCTTCTTGTTGAATCATCCGTGCCTGCAGATCTCTCTCAGAAATTCTTCATCCGTATACATCTTCTCCACATATTCATTTGCTCTTTCCTGTGACATATTCATTTCCTCCTTATCCATGTCTTTGAATCTATTGTTCCTTTTAAATGGCGGCAAATGGCCACACAAAAGTGATGGTCAGCGTTTCTCTCAATTGAGCTGCAGGCACAGCATGGTCATATCATCAAACTGCGGCGCATCCCCCACAAAATCATCGATCACTCCATGCACATACGCCAGAAGTTCCTCCGGCTTCGTGGAAGGGGCACTGTTTAATGCTTCCAGCAACCGTTCTTCTCCGAACAATCTGTACTCCGCATCGGTGGCCTCGGTCACACCGTCTGTATACTGAAAGATCACATCCCCGGAGGACAGCTGCAGCGTACTGTCGCAAAAAGCTCTCTTCCTGGGCATCGCTTCCAGTTCTTCATTTGAGAAGATCGCAAGTGCCAGTCCCGGCTGCTTCGGCATGGCTCTCCATACACCTTCCTGATACACGAACAGTCTCTCATGCCCTGCATCCGAATAGGTCAGCAGACCCGTATCCGTATCAAGTATGCCGAGCCATGCGGTCACAAACATATTATCCTCATTGTTCTCGCACAGTTCATCATTGACACTCCGCATCACCTGTACCGGATCCGGCTGCAGCCTGGCCTGGGTCTTGATCATGGTTTTGGCTGTCATCATAAACAGGGCTGCCGGAATCCCTTTGCCGGAAACATCCGCAACTACCATGGCAAGATGATGGTCATCGATCAGAAAGAAATCATAGAAATCGCCGCCCACTTCCTTTGCGGGTTCCATGATTGCGTAGATCTCAAACTCATCCCGATCCGTAAATACCGGGAATCCGGTGGGCATCATATGTTTCTGTACACTTGCCGCAATACTGAGTTCGGTCCTGATCCGTTCTTTTTCCGCGGTGATGCGGGTCAGATCATCCACATAATAGGTATTTGCAATGCTGATGGCCGCCTGGGAGGAAATGGCGGAAACCAGTTTCTCGATCCCCGGATCAAAGGGAACTGTCTCCCCCTGTTCATTCATGGCATTGATCAGCTGCGTAACTCCGATCAGTTCCCCTCTGTCATTCGTCATGGGGATCACCAGCATACTCATGGTGCGATAACCGGTCATCTCATCGTATTTTACGGAACCGGTAAAATCAAAACTCGTATTGTCCCGAACATCCGGTACATTGATGGAACTTTTGTGTATGGCCACCCATGCACAGACATACTTCGGGTCCATCGGAACCGGCGGCAGTTCGATCGGCGCGTCGTGTCCGCCCTGTCTTACTCCCTGTGACCGGGTAACCATCCGGCAAAAATGCAGTCCGTCATCCCGAAGAAGATAGAATGTCCCCGCATCACAATTTGCCGCATCCATCGCACAATCCAGGATACGTGAGAGCAGAACATCGCGATCCCTTTCCGCTGTCAATTCAATACTTATTGCAAGAAAACGTTCAAATACGCTTCCCTTATCCAAAGAAGATCACCGTCCTCTCTTTCACCTTTTGTCCATCCGGCTGTGAATTCCTTTTGTCATCCGTCACAACAATGATTGAATAAACTATATCCTTTTTTCGTTCCGGCTGTCAATCGTGTTCTTCGTATTCCTCACAATTTTATCCGGTAAATACATTACAGGCGATAGAGACCGGATTCCCCCGAAACTATCCACGGCTAAGCAGTACAATGGTAGAGGAATCCCTCCGGATGTGTTATAATCCTATGGCAGGGTCACGCAGCAGGTATGCGGCGGTCATAGGACCCGGGACACAAACACTTTTCGGAAAGAGGCTCCCATATATGGATGCTAAGATAAGGAAAAATAAAGATACCCTGGTGGTCGCCGGAACCGGCGTCATCGCTTTCGGCGTATGGAATGTGCTAAAGTCTGTGATGCTCTTCATCGAATACCGGAGTGTGCTGGAACAATCGTTTGAAGAAGAGATCCGGGAGACAGGCATGACCGGTCTTTTGATATTATTGATTTTGATTCTTTTAACGGTCCTCGGTCTCAATCTTTATGTGGGACTTGCCGCCCGGGTGGAGGGAATGGGCATAAAGAAAAGACGATACAGGGTACTGGCATGCCTTATGCTCACCACACATCTTTCTTCGGCCCTCACCAGTCTGCTTGCTTTATTCACCGTAAGCGACGAAACTCTGGAGGATCTTGTAGCCATCGTGATCGACATCATGGGATTTTTCGTGCTTCTGGATCTTGTGATCGCGGCATTTCGGATTAAGAAATGGATGAAACAGAACGATGCGGAAACGGTTGGTTTAACGGAAAGGTAAAGCAGAATGCAGAGAGACTTTCATTATTATGCTACATACTGCGCGGCATACCTGGCCGGGTATTCCCATGAAGAAAGCGAGGAGATCGCGTACAGCGCGGCCCTTGTGGACTTCTGCTCCGCAACGTTACTGAAGGAGCTGGGAGGACCGGCGGATGCGGCAACAACGCAGCTGCAGATGGAAATGATGGACATGCCCGGTGACCGGTACGGCAGACAGGAGATCACCCGCATCTGGGCGTCGTTTCATTTTCTTCCCTATGATCTTCATGCCCGGGTGAAGGGGGGAAGGCGGTACCGTGACAAGTACCGGATGATCTGCAATACCAACAGCGATCTACTGGTGGAAACGGTACAGCTGGCGAAAGAAGCGTCCCTTCAGGCAGCAGGTATCGCCATGCATGTACTGGCGGATACCTGGGCCCACCGTTATTTTGCAGGGACCCCTTCTCTGGTCATTAACAATACGAATTATCATTTTTATGAAGATGTTCCGGAGGGGGACGAAGTAAAGCTCCGAAGGGTAACCTTCCGCCACAGCACCTCCAAGCCGGACGATATAGAGAACGGCATTTACACGAATACCATTTACCAGATGATCGAAGATTCCGTCATGAATCTGGGCCATGGACGCGCCGGACATCTTCCGGATTACAGTTTTGTGAAATACCGGTATCTGCCGGCCTGGGCGGAATATGAGGAATATGTAAAGGACAACCCGGCGGAATTCCTTCAGGCCTTTCGCCAGATGGTCTACGCACTGAAATATCTCCGGGGAGAATATCCGGAGTTCGAGAAAGAGGTATATGATACGGAGTCGGTGGATCCTTACGCAGTAGAGATCGACCGGTTCCTTCGGGTCCGGCGGACGGATTCGGATCTGGGATGGAAGACTCTGGGGGAACAACTTTCCGGGAAAGGACTCCCCGAGTTTCGGATGGACCGGCATTTCGATGAATACCGGGCCGCGGCAGAAAAGGATGAGACGGTTCTGGGAAGGTTCTTTGCGGCGGCCATCCGCCAGAAACAGATGGTTTCCCTGCGTATCATGGAATCCGGCAACCGGATCGTTACGCTTCGGAAGAAACGCCGGAGAATAAGGGAAGGAGCTGACGTATGACAAGAATCAGAAAAGTAACCAACTTCCTTCTTGGCAGTTTTATGGTCATTATGGGACTGGCACTGTTCTTTCAACCGGAGGACGGAGTCGAGGCCATCATGGGAATCCTGTCCATCGTTCTTATAATCATCGGGATCCGTCTGCTCATTCAGTATTTTACCATGGCGAAGCATATGGTGGGCGGAAAGTCCACCCTCTATCTGGGACTGATCGTTCTGGATTTCGGTATGGTTTCCGCATCCATGATGAATGAGTCAAGATTCTATATCATGATGTACCTGATCGGCGCCCATGCCTTCGCCGGCGTCATCGGACTGCTGAAGTCCCTGGAAGAGCGGCGTTACGGTGTCAGCAGCTGGAAATTCAAAATGCTATACGCCCTGGGGAATCTGGTAGTTGTACTCGCCTGTCTCTTCTTCATCCGGACCACAACTACCCTGGTACAGATCTACGGCATCGGACTGAGCCTGACCGGCCTTGCCCAGATAGCCACCATTTTCCGGAAGATTGATGTTGTTTATGTGCAGTAGCTGTGATGATAACCTCTTTAAATAAAATCTATGCTGCCGCTGCAAACTGAACCGAGTCATAAACTTTATGGAACGACTCAACCCCCTTTGCCTTCATCTCATCGCGGCATACGGACTGGAATACGTAGAAGATATCCTTGATCTTAACAACAACGGTTTCGCGGATCATATCCACCATCTCGGCTTCCTTTGTAAGTGCTCTGTATGTGCAGGAATAGGAATATGCCTTATTGCCGGCCAGTGTTGTTTCGCTGATATCACTGTAGGTGCATGCATACGGCGATTCCACCTTCATTCCGGACTTATAACGGATCAGAAGGGACTTTGCCATATCCTTTGCGATATACAGATGAGACAGGATCCAACCGCTCTTGATCCAGCTGGCTGTGATCAGTGTATGCTCTTCCCTGTTAATGATATCCCACATGGGAGCCGGCCCCTTGCATGCGGTCATTTCCTGTACCTCAGCTGCGGTGATCTCTGTAAAGCCTTCGGGGATCGTAAGATTCATATCGTTATTTAATACTACATTTTTCATTGTTTTTTCCTCCATGTGATTTATATTTTGTTTATGTGTTTATAATAAACCACTGACCTTTACAGATTCTTTACAGAGGAAAAATCTTTTTTCACATCAGATCAAATCATTCTGAAACCTGGATAAATGCTCATACGGAAGGATCAACCGGCCGCGATACAGTCCGCAGCCGTCATTCACCAGGTTGTTATCCGCCGCTCCGAACATATTTACATCAACCCGGCTGAGATCAAGCTCCTGCAGCTTCATCCCTCTCTCATACGCATCATCAAAGAAGACATTCTCTCCTACCGGGATTTCCTCTCTTCTGGCTCGATCCTTTTCCTGCCGTTTCTCATACCCCAGATGATTTGCAGGTCCGATCTCCGCGGTATCATCCATTTCCTTTGTTCTCAGCTGCACCTCGATATTACTTCGTGAGGTGTTGTCAAAGAAGGAAATGTGAAGGGATCTGTACCCATAGTTATTCGGCTTCTCTATATAATCCCTGTAATACTTCCTATAGGCGGAATCGATCGTCAGACTCTGTGAATCGATCCCGGACAGCTCCGGATTGAACCCTCGCTCTTCCAGAAAATCCGGCAGTGCATTGGCTATCTCGTAAAGATATCTGAGTTCCCGCACCTGCCTGTTCTCATCCGGTTTTACATGACACTTCGGCAGTGAGATCACGATCCTGTAAGCGATCAGATCCTTGATCCGCACGATCTGATCCTTGATCTCCGTCTCCGAAGGATACTCCCCGGTCATACGATGATAATCATAAATAAATTCAACGATATTCCCGTTGATCTTCTCCTCAAGTCGTATAAGTGATTTGATCCTCCCCTTAAATGTAAAGGCCAGGAAAGGATATCTGTCGGCCATGTACTTGTAGAATTCCCGGATCTTCTGTGGTCCTCTGCGGGTTTCGTGATCTCCTCCGTGATGTCCCTGATCCTCCCGGGGTCATTTTCCAGAAGTTCCGGATGATAGGCGATGGTGTGGTTTCCTTCAAATACCGCCGTGTAGAGAATTCCGGCCTCCACCAGATCCTGGAAGATATGACTTCCGTAGCTCAGCTCCGGGATGTAGCCGGCCTTCGTCTCCGAAACCTCGGCGATCACCGAGAACTCACTGATATCTGCAAATGCGGAGGGGACCCCCAGCTCCGGGGATGAGGTACAGATCCGCCCCGGGGTCAGAAGAAGCAGTTTCTTTCCCTTCCCCCGATAGTGCCAGTTCACATCGGAGAGCTGTTTTTTAATATCGTATTTCTGCCGGTAGGGCATGTTGTAATACCTGATGGGATCGATGTAAACCACCACGTCCACGGGTATCTTCCGGGAAAAGCCCATGGATACGCCCTTCGTCTCAAGAAGTTTTTTCTCCTCGGCAGTTTCCTCCGGGAAGTCCACCTTGTCCCCATCCTGAGTCAGCTGCAACGGACGACACTGCAGAAGATCGACCACATAGCTCCCGTCCTGGGACAGGTTGATGGTATACTCCGTATCAACAGGATATTCATAATGCTCCTGGATCAGCGACAACATATCCTGCATATCCTTCATCAGCTGCTCATTTTTCGTAAGCCCTTCACAGGAGACAAAGAGGATCTCCCGCTGCACCAGGATGGCCATCTGCTCATCCCGCTTCATATACTTTTTGGCATCTGTATCGGCCCATTCTCTGATGGACTTGGGCACACCTGCTCCATATATATCAGAGATTTCCGATCATACTATGGGAGATGTAACTCACTTCATGTTCTTTTCTCCAACAAGAATGTCGTATGTCACACCGTATTTTTTTGCAATATCGGATGCATAGGAGGAACCTTCCGGAGGCGCAACCGCAAGCTTGAAGGACCTGTTTCCGCCATCACTTTTCACAATCAGTGATGAGGCTTTCTGTCCGAAATTTTTGGAGAATTCTTCCGCATCCACTCCGAGCTTATGCATATGAGTGTTATAGATCGTTCTCACGTTCCTGGTAAGCAGCGCCCGGATCGCATCACAGGCAATGTAATAGCCCTCCTCAAAGGAGGTTGTGGAGAAGGTCTCATTCATAAGAATAAGGCTTTCTGCCGTGGCATGATTGAAGATCTCCTTGAAACGGATACACTCTTCACCAAGGCGCCCCAGATTCACGGTCTTATCTTCATCGGCAGGAAAATGTGTAAATATGCAATCCACAGGTTCAAATTCAAATGAATCCGCGGGAACGGGAATGCCCCCCTGGGCCAGAGCAAATAAAAGTCCCACCGCCTGCGTCGAAGTGGTCTTTCCACCCCGGTTGGCACCTGTAAGAATATAGATCGTATGATCGGAATCGAAGTCCAGATCATTTTCCACAAGTTCCTTTGGATCCGAAAGATTCAGCGCGAGTTTGAAGTTATAAAAGCCCTTCGCACGCATCCGGTTGTCACCGCCGATGACCGCTCCGGCCTTCGTAAACCGGAAGCCCTTCTCTTCAAGTCCCGTCATAAACTCCGCAAACCGGATGTAGTATACGAATTCCGGGATCACATCCGCGATATGATAGAGCGCCATATCCGCATATTTATCCAGGGTCCGTCTTAAACTCTTGGCGATAGAGTCCAGCATCTTATTGAGCGTGACATCGAACTGAGCAGGCGCATTGGCAAGTCCGTCTCCCTTCGGAATCGATGTCATGGTACTTGTCCCGGTCGAGGCCAGCACCGGATTGGTATGCTTCAACATGTCCGAAATGAATCCGCCTATGCCCGGGCCGCTGTTTTTATCCACAAGACGGTAATGCATATCCCCGTTCCATTCATTTCCGTCCTTGATCTTGTCATGGCTGATCCCCTCTGCGAAACTGCTTACGATACCGGCCTTTTTAAAGGGCTTGTTATTTATGGAGACGATTCCCATACTGACTGCTTCCAGCCTGCTGTTCAGATTCAGCCCCAGGGTCACACTCTGGATCTCTGAGGTTTCCATCGAAAGCCTCTCCAGATCCTTCTTAAGCTCATTGAAATGTGCATCCGCATAAACTTCATCGATATAGGCTTTGAAATCCTTCAGCCCCTTCGACCTGATCCTGCCATCGCCAAGACACTCCTTCAAAGCATCGACGCAGGTGATGTAATCCCGATACTGACCCAGCCGGTGCATCAGCAGCCAGAGTCCTTCCACCTCGTCTTTGGATTTCCTGATCACACCGAATTGCCTGTTGAACTCGATCTTCTCAAACAGTTCGGCAATCTTCGCCCGGATATCCGGAAGGCGTTTGATATCCTCAAAAACATCCTGCCTGTAGTTCGTAACATCCGGATCCGGGGTCATGAAGGACAAAATCTCCGCAACGATCTCCTGTTCCTTTGGCTCGGAAGCGACCGCCTTGCTGATCACATCAAGACCCAGGTCATGAAATGCGCCGTCTTCCAGCTTCTTAAACTCCACTTCCCTCCCTCTCGGATAGAGAAGACTGAATTCCTTATCACCTTTCATATGCGTTCCTCCTGCATCTTCAATGGAATACAGATATAGCTAATTATAGCACTTTCATCACCGAAACCAAACAAAAAACATTTCCCGGACTAGCAAATCGGGGTATAATAAAGAAATGAAGAATTACAACAAGAAGGGGGCACTTATGGAAAATATAATTATCGTTGATGCCGGTTCAACCGGCCACAATCTGGTGGAGGATGCAGTACGCAGAGGATATCGTCCGATCGTGATCGAAACGTCACAACCGGGTCGACTGTTGTTTCGTTGAGCAACCGAATTGCCCTACCCTCTTGACCATCATAATATATCGGGAACTTGAAGTCGATCTCATCTATGATGCGCTCGTTTGTCTTTTTGTCCGGATATATTGTTATGCTTTCTATGAAGTTCTGGTAGAACTCCTTCTTTTCAAGGTCAGACATTTTGAAGTAAATATCATCAAAATTCTCTAAGACCTTGTAAAGTTCCTGTGCTGTCAGATGCTCTCCGTATACTGCATTGATCTTCTCTGTCACATCTTGAATAGCATCCTCTATCTCGCCAATCTTATCGTACAGGTTATCCAATCTGTCCTGCATATCCTGATACTTTCGATCATAGTGCCTGTCGTTTACGTCCAGGGCATCCAGCATATCTGTCAGTTTCTTCTTCGCTCCGGATAATTGTCGAAGCTGTCCTCGTAGCTTTTCTCTTTCCCCTTCCAACTCACTGACATCAACCTTCTCACCCAGCTTGTCTTTGATATATCCCATAAAGCTCTCGTCGTTGATCATATCCGTTATCACGGCTTCTACCTGATGGTTAAGTTCATCCTGATTCAACGAAGGCTTATAGTCA
>JAFRWY010000065.1 GCA_017437905.1 Eubacterium sp. | reverse complement strand
CTGATCAGCAGACAGGATTTTGCGCTTATGGCCCATAGATATGCAGGTGTCATGGGCTTCGGAACGGCCCTGGACTACGGAAGAACCGACTGGTTTAATGACTACTTCGATATCGATTTTTATGCATGGTGCCCCTTCACCTGGGCTATCCAGTGGAGGGTACTCACCTACGATAAGGATAAGAACCTCTGCTATCCGCGGGGCAGGATGACTGAGGCTGAGCTTGAGTCGGCCGTTAAGGAGATCTTTGATCTGGATGAGGGTGCTGCTTATTCCGGCATCGTAGGCGGAAATGAAGGAGACCCGAGCGGAAACTGAAAATCCGTGGTGTATATTAAGAAAAACTTCCAAATCTCTCATGAAATAATGGGATTTGGAAGTTTTTTCTGATTTTCAGGATTTCCCTCTTTTTGTGATACTTCTGTGATAATTTGTATGGTATAATCTAATACATACTTGATTTTATGGAGGTGCGCAATGAAGAAGAAGCAGGAGGGGGGCAGATTTACGATCTGTCTGGATGGACGAGTTGATTCGACGAATGCAGCGGATTTTGAAAGGGAATTGCTGGAGGCAGCTGCCGGGGCGTCCGGTGAAGATATTATACTGGATGCAGAGGAACTGGAGTATATTTCCTCGGCGGGCCTACGGGGTTTGATGAAGCTGAGAAAACAGACGGGCAGGTCCTTGTCGATCGTGAATGTCTCGCCGGATATATATGAGATCTTTGATACAACAGGGTTTACGGACCTTTTTGATGTGAAGAAGCGTCTCCGCAGTATCAGTGTCGAGGGTTGTGAGAAGATCGGAAGGGGTGCAAACGGAGAAATCTATCGTCTGGACCCGGAAACCATAGTGAAGGTATATACCGGAGTTCGGAATTCACCGGAGAAGATCGCACACAACAGAGAGCTTTCCAAGAAGGTGTTTACCCATGGAATTCCTTCCGTAATACCCTTCGATATGGTGAAGGTCGGGGATGATTATGGTCTGGTATATGAAATGCTTTCCGGCGGTTCTCTGGCGAATCATCTTTCCAAACATCCGGAAGAGATTGAACTTTACGGAAAGAAGCTTGCGGAGCTTCTCCGTATGCTTCATGAGACAACCTTTGAGAAGGGAGAGCTTCAGGATGCCAGAAAGCCGTATCTGGATGATATAGAGCTTCTCCGAAACACCGGATGGTATACGGATGCAGAGGCGGATCGGCTGATCACGCTTGTGGAGGGAATCCCTGAGAGGAATACATTTATTCATCAGGATTTTCATCCCGGAAACATCATGCTGATGGACGGAGAACTGGTACTGATCGATGTGGATGATTCGGGAATCGGGCATCCCATGCTGGACCTTATGGGTATGTATCAGGTTTATGTTGCAGCGGCCAAAACAGGATGGACAAAGATGATGATGGGGCTTGGAGAGGAAGAATTCCGGCCTCTTTGGAATACGGCACTTCTGGAATACCTTGGGAAGGAACATGTGGATGATATTCCGGAGATCAACAGAGTGCTTCAGGGATATACAAGAATGAAGCATATCCGCGGTGTGGCTACATCGCCGAAGGTTCCGGAGGAACTGAGGAAGCCTGTCGTGGAAAAGGAAAAGGCTGAATTGTTTGATGTGATAGACACACTATATCCGGTTCCGAAATGGTTCTAAGCTGGATGGATTGCAGATTAAAGGATTATGATGATGGAAAAACAGGGAATTGATCTGCCGGGGATCGGAAATGCGAGAGAACTCGGCGGATATAGAATCAAAGATAAGGTGATCCGTCGGGGAGTTCTTCTTCGAACAGGAAAGCTGGATCAGGCAGCTTCGGAGGCGTTGCAGCTGTTGCAGGATAAGTACAGGCTGCAGACGATCGTGGATTTCCGGATGAGCACGGAAAAAGCCGGGCAGTCAGATCCGGAGATTCCCGGGGCAGAGTATGTCCACCTTCCGGTATTTGAGATAGAGGATATGATGGACGGGGCTGATCCCGGGCTGGTGGCATTTTATATGGAACATGCAACGGATCGAATGGCGCTGTTCGAGTTGAGCTATGAGCAAAAAATGGTGGATGAAAAGCTTTATGCCCGGTTTTTGCTGGGAGACCGTGGAAAGCATGCAGTGCAGGAGTTCTTTCGGCTGCTTATGGAGCTGGAGAAAGAAAGAGCAATCCTCTGGCACTGCGCAGACGGGAAGGATCGCACAGGCTGTGCAGCCATGCTGGTCCTGTTCGCTCTTGGCGCGGATCGGGAGCTGGTCCTTCGGGATTACCTTCTGACGAACGAATATAATGCCCCGATTCTGGAAGCGATACGGGCAAAGGTGGCTCCGATGAGGATGCCGGAAGATAAACTGAAGCTGCTTCTTTTTATGTCAGGGGGAGTATTCCCGGAGTATATGGATCATGCGATCGACGCGCTGTGCGAGCACTATGGATCGGTTCAGGGGTACCTTGAAGAGGAGATCGGACTGGGAAAATATGAGCTGGAGAAGCTGAAGGAGGCTTTTCTGGTAACGGATGATCATGATCAAAAATAGTGGAGGTTAATCAGGAATGTATCCTCTGATGTTTATGAGATATTTCAGACTACGGGCTTTACAGACCTTTTTGATGTGCAGAAACGTCTTCGTGTGATCAGTGTTGAGGGCTGTGAAAAGATCGGAGAAGGCGGTAACGGGAAGGTGTTCCGTCTGGATGAAGATAAGATCGTGAAGGTTTACAAGCCCTGGATGCAGATGGATGCGATCGAAAGGGAGAGGAGCTTCGCAAGAACCGCATTTATCAATGGTATTCCGTCTGTGATCGCATACGATACGGTGAAGGTTCCGCAGCCGGAGAGAGAGTGTCTGGGAATCGTCTTTGAGATGCTGGATTCCGATACACTGGGGCATGCCATGGCGAAGAATCCGGAGAAGCTTCCGGAGTTTGTGGATCGGTATGTTGAACTTGCAAGATCGCTGCATACCACCCATGTTCCGGAGGGCAGTTTTACAAAGATTCAGGATGTGGCGTATGGGTATGCTGATAATCTGGGTCAGTGGTGCTCCAGGGAGGAGATTGAGCTTTTGCATGGGATTGTGGATTCGATTCCTGAAGCGGATACGGTGGTACACAATGACCTGCATCCCGGGAATATCATGATCCAGAACGGGGAGCTGATCCTGATCGATATGCCGGCAGTAACCATGGGACCCCCCGGTCTGTGATCTGATGACGATCTTCCGTGATATGATCTCTGCGCCTAAGAGGAGTCCTGAACATGTCGTTCACAGCATCGGCATGCCTGCAGATCTGATACAGAAAGCCGGAAATCTGTTTTTCATGAAGTATACCGGAATTACCGATCCGGGCGAGCTTGAGGCATTCTACAAGAAGCTTGGACTTCTTTATTCGGTTGACGTTGTCCTGTTTACCGGATCCGGAAACAAAACTGCCATGGACAGGGCGGATCAGATCATGAATAATCTGCTGCGTCCGGTTGTCATTCCGAACGAGCAAACGATCAAATACCTGTTCCGGACACTTGTAGAGATGAAGTAGTAAAACGGGATTGAATGGCAGGGAGAAGACCGGGATTTTCACTATGTTGTGGTTCTGTTGTAGTCTGTCTGCTATACTTCCCTTTGTTCCGTGATTCATAGGGGATTTGTATTTACAGAGAGGGATGAATATGAGAAAGCATTTGCCGAGGCATGGAATTATCCGGCGAAGGCTTCCCTTCTGACCAGCCTGATCGCCTATACCACAGGCGCCGGTGAGCGGGAACGGCAGATCCTCACAATGGACAGTGAGTATACTCTGCAGGTTCTCTACAGGCTGGGATTCATCTGGCCGATCACCTCAGGGGATTATTTCAGGCGATTCATGGTCATGTTGAACGGACTTGGATTCTTTAAGGAGACAGGGGACATAGAATAAGCTTGGATAAGATGCCTTATCCTATTATGAAACCTAAGGGATCGAGTGAAATCGGTCCCTTTTAATTTGTTCGGATTTTATAAAATACTTGACAGGTTAGCATAATCTAACTATACTTGTCTTTGGTTAGATGTAACTAACTATGGCTGGAGTTCGATTTAGAAAGAAAGCCTACGACAAGGTAACGGTAAGAAATGTCGCTTTTAGCGGCATTTTTTACGGGAGAAGAGTTAGAAGAAACTAACTAATATGCTTGAGGAAATAAAAATGATAAAAACAACTGTAAAAATTGATGGCATGATGTGCGGAATGTGCGAGGCGCATATCAGTGATCTGATCCGAAAGACCTTTTCAGATGCGAAGAAAGTAGCTGTTTCCCGCAGGAAAGGAGAAGCAAGTTTTCTGACAGAGAAGGAACCGGATGCGGGCATACTTGCGGAAGCGATCACATCCATGGGATATACCTGCATTTCCATGGAAAGTGTGGAATACAAGAAGAAAAGATTGTTTGGATGAATATCACGGAGCGCGACAGCGCAAAGTATGGAATAGGAGGCGGCATGAAATGAAAAAGAGAGGATTGTTATCCTGGGTACTCGAGTTTGCAGGGAGAAAGCGAAAGTATTTCACCGGAAGCGTGATCCTGGCCATATGCGGTGTGGCAGCATCCTTTGTTCCCTATCTGCTCATAGCAAATATCGTTGAGAATCTGCTGGCAGGAAACAGGGAATGGGACTTCTACCTGAAGCAGGTTCTGCTGATGGGGGTGTTCTGGGTGGTGAGAATGACGCTGCATTCCTTCTCGACGACGCTGTCCCATGTTGCGACATTTACCGTCCTGGGAGGAATCCGGAAGCAGCTCTGTGAGAAACTGTCGAAGATCCCGCTTGGTTCGGTTCTGGATGATAACAGCGGAAGTTATAAGAATATCATCGTGGAACGGGTGGATTCCATGGAGACCACTCTGGCGCATATTGTACCGGAATTCACGGCAAATATCCTGCTTCCCATTGTCATGTTCATATATATCATGACCATTGACTGGCGTCTCGGACTCGCAAATCTGGTGGGGGCATTGATCGGACTTATCTTCATGGCAGTCATGATGATGAAGAGTAAGGGAGGCTATGAACTGTCCGTTCAGAAGACAAAGAAGCTGAATGATACGGCAGTGGAGTATATCAACGGTATTGAGGTGATCAAAGCTTTCGGTAAGACGGGCAGTTCCTATGAGAAGTTCGTGGTTGCTGCAAGGGAAGGTGCGGACGTTTTCATTGACTGGATGAGAAGGTGTATCTGGCCGCAGTCGGGAACCATGTCCTTCCTGCCGGCAACCTTCCTGGGAGTACTACCCATCGGACTGCTTCTGGTAAAGAGCGGGTCGCTTACACCGGAAGGTTATATTACCGGGATCATTCTTTCCGCAGGACTGATCACACCGCTGGTTGTGGCATTTTCCTATACGGATGATCTTTTGAAAATGGGAACCATCTTCGGTGAGGTGACAGAGATCCTGGAGCGTGAGGATATGGAGCGTCCGGCAGGACTCACGAAAATACCGGAGGGTTCCGACATTTCCCTTAAGGATGTAAGATTCACCTATAAGGAGAAAGAAGTTCTGCATGGGATCAATATGGAGATCCGTCAGGGTGAAGTGGCTGCCATCGTCGGCCCCTCCGGCTCCGGTAAGAGTACCATCGCAAGACTGATCGATTCTCTCTGGGATGTGGATTCCGGAAGTATCACCTACGGTGGAGTCGATATCAGGGAACTGCCGCTGGATTATTATATGGGGCAGATTGCTTACGTGGCGCAGGATAACTATCTCTTTGATCTTTCCGTGAAGGAGAATATCCGGCTGGGGAGAGCCGGAGCTACGGATGAGGATATAATACGTGCGGCGAAAGCAACAGGTTGTCATGAGTTTATCCTCAACCTGGAGAACGGTTACGATACCGTGGTGGGCGGAGCCGGCGGTCACCTGTCCGGAGGCGAGCGGCAAAGGATCTGTATCGCCCGGGCGATGCTTAAAGATGCACCGGTGGTGATCCTGGATGAGGCTACAGCCTATACGGATCCCGAAAATGAGGCACTGGTCCAGGCCGGTGTGGCAAAGCTGGTTCAGGGAAGGACACTTATCGTGATCGCGCATCGTCTTTCTACCATCGTGGATGCGGACCGGATCTTCGTGATCAATGAGGGAAATGTAGAGGCTTCCGGTACACAGAAAGAATTGCTTAACTCCTGCCTGCTGTATCGAAAGATGTGGGATGCTCATAGTATGGCAAAGGATGTGGATGCGGAGCCGGCATCCGGTACGGTGTCCGGAAAGGAGGCCCTCAATGCTTAAGATGACGAAGAAGTTCTTTGACTTCTGTAACGGGAAGAACAGACGTAAGTTTTACAAATCGGCAGTCCTTGGAGTTCTGGAGGCTATGTTCACGGCCATGAAGATACCGGCGGCCTATTTTGCCATCAAAGCGGTTCTGGAGAATAATATTGATACGTCTGCAATCCTTATCGTGATCGGACTGATGCTGGTAAGCACCCTGGGAAAGATGGTGATCAACCGGTTCTCATCCATGCTGCAAACCGAAGCCGGATATGATACCTGCGCCCTGAAGCGGATCGAGATCGGAGAGCATCTTCGGTATCTTCTCATGGGATACTTTAATGATACCAGCCTGGGTCACATCACTTCGGTAACCACGAATACCATGGAGCAAACCGGAGATATCGCAACAAGGGCCATTATGATGGTACTGCAGGGCAGCCTTACCACCGTAGTGATCTCCCTGCTCATGTTCGTCTTTGATTACCGAATCGGACTGATCGCTCTGGCGGGAATCGGTCTGTTCCTGATCGTGAACCGGTGGACTAACCGGAGCGTGGCTAGGATTGCGGATGAGAAACTGGCTGCCGACCGGGATATGGTGGGAGTGATCCTGGAGTATATTCAGGGTATATCCGAGATCCGTAATTACAATATCTTCGGCCGGAATCAGTCCAGGATACAGAAGGCTATTGAAAGAAAAAAGAATGCAGATATCAGCGCTGAGATCGCTGCCATTCCGGCAGTAGGTCTGCAGAACCTGATCGTCAAACTGATCGGTGTGGTGATCGCAGGAGCATCACTGTGGTTTTATTTTAACGGATCCATGGAACTGGTATATACCATTGTCATGCTGCTATGTTCCTTTATGGTATTTGAATCTCTGGACATGGCCGGAACCTATACGGCACTGCTGAAGGTTATCGGTAAGGGCGTGGATCTGGCAAATGAGATTCTGGCGATCGAGCAGATGGATACTGACGGGGAGGTCATCAGCCCCGTAAATCATGATATTCACATGGAGCATTTGGGCTTTGCCTACGAAAACCGGAAGATCATCGATGACGTGACACTGGATATCAAAGAGAATACCACAACAGCCATTGTGGGCCCCTCCGGCGGAGGAAAGACAACCATTACCTCACTGATTGCCCGGTTTTGGGATGTACAGGAGGGTAGTGTTTCTCTTGGGGGAAGGGATGTAAGGGATTACAGTTTTGACTCCCTTATGGAGAATTTCAGCTTCGTATTCCAGAGAGTGTATCTGTTTGAGGATACCATTGCCAACAATATCCGTTTCGGGCGGCCGGAGGCTTCCATGGACGAGGTGATCGAAGCTGCAAAGAAAGCAGCCTGCCACGACTTTATCATGGCACTTCCCGAGGGATATGATACGGTGATCGGTGAAGGTGGAGCAACCCTCTCAGGCGGTGAAAAGCAACGTATCGCCATTGCCCGGGCGATCATGAAGGATGCGCCCATCATCATTTTGGATGAGGCAACGGCAAATGTGGATCCGGAGAATGAGAAGGAACTGACGGAGGCAATCGAAAATCTGACAAAGCAGAAGACTATCATCATGATCGCACACAGACTGAAAACCGTCAGAAATGCAGATCAGATCCTTGTGGTGGATAAAGGACGGCTCGTGCAGAAGGGAAGACATGAGGAACTGATGAGGCAGGAAGGAATCTATAAGAACTTCATTAGCGGAAGAAAAAAGGCGGTAAGCTGGAAACTGGCATGACGGAATCTGTCTGAGAAGATGGAGCATGATGTAAAGGATACGGGAAAAGGATATAAAGTACGCAGAGAACGAGCGTCAACTTGCAGTTTATAGTCTCTGCCACACTTCAAAGCAAAGCATCTTGACTTAAAAAATCAGGATGCTTTATTTATGGAAATCCTATCACATTAATCAGGTGATCAGATGATCAGACGGAGATAAGGGCGGTTGAAAAGAAACATATTCATTCTGCGGGGTTATAGAAAAGCATGTAATGTAGGAAAGAGCCGTGGTATAATGAGGAAAACCGGAGGGGAGCTGTTGTCAACTCTGAAGGATCCTGTTCTGAAGAGGGCAAAGGAATTACTGAAAAAGATGAATAATAAGATTAAAAATGTTGCGATAGTAAGCCTGTCAAGCGGGCTTTTGGGAGAGGATTTCATACAGTTTGAAACGGAGATAGGCTTCCAAAGACTAAAGGATCTTGGATTAAACGTAAAATGTATGCCAAACTCTCAAAAGGGTATTAAATATATTGGAGAACATCCGGAGAAGCGGGCAGAGGATCTTATCGAAGCCTTACGTGATCCGGAGATAGATATGATACTTACAGCTATCGGAGGAGATGATACCTACAGGCTTCTGCCATATCTTTTTGATGATAATGCTTTGGCTGATGCTGTAAGTGATAAAGTGTTTTTAGGGTTTTCAGATACCACAATCAATCATTTTATGCTGCATAAGGTTGGTTTAAAAACATTCTATGGGCAGTCCTTTGTTTCGGATATATGTGAACTGAGTAATGATATGCTCCCATATACCAAGAAATATTTTGAAGAATTGATCCGCACTGGAGGCATCAGAGAGATAACTCCAAGTGATGTCTGGTATGAGGAACGTAAAGAGTTCACTGCGGAGCAGATAGGAAAACCGCTTGTTTCTAATGATAATCAGGGATTCGAGCTTTTGCAGGGACCTTCACTATTTTTTGGGGAGATTCTCGGCGGATGCATTGATTCTTTGTATGACATGTTTAATGGCGATAGATATGCAGATATGCCTGTGATATGTAAGAAGTATGGATTATTTCCTGATAAGGATGACTGGAAAGGTCGTATCATACTCTTTGAATCAAGTGAAGAAAAGCCATCACCTGAAGTATATGGTAAGACTTTGGAATATCTGAAAAACGAAGGTGTATTTGATTCGGTGTCAGGAGTTCTTGCCGGAAAGCCTATGGATGAAACCTATGCTGAAGATTATAAGAAGCTTCTGGTTGAAATAATAGATAATCCTGATCTGCCAATAGTGTTTAATGTAAATATTGGACACGCAACTCCAAGATGTATCATTCCATTTGGAGTTAATGCGGTAGTAGATGCTGAGAAGCAGGTCATTAGCTTTGACAGGAACGAATCCTATCGTTCAAATGGTGATTACGAATGAAAGATAACAGATCAGCATACAATTCAAATATATATGATGACAGGAGCTTCATGACATCCTCAACCGTTTTTGACATATTGACTGCATTTTCGGGATCGATCGTAAAACTATAGATATAAATCGTCGGGGATGCCGGTGTCATGCCGAATCCTACAGTGGTAAAGCTTTGTGAGGGCGTGAAGAATGCCATGAAAAAAGTGTGGATGTCTGTATGACGCTTGTCTTCCTGCTTTTTAATGGCATAATAGCCTGATCCAAATGATTAAAGACAGAAGGAGACAAGAGCATGGAGATAAGACGACTAATGGAGGAAGAGGCACCGCAGGTATCGGAACTGATCAGGAAGACGATCCGGATCTCCAATACAAAGGACTATCCGGTGGAGTTAATGGACAGGCTGATCGAGATAGAAACGCCGGAGCATGTGCTGGAAAGAGCGAGCTGGACACATTTCTACGTTGTTACGGATGGTGATCAGATCCTCGGGTGCGGGGCTATAGGACCCTATTGGGGGAAGGAAGATGAGAGCAGTCTCTTTACAATCTTCGTTGATCCGGATCATCAGAGAAAGGGTATCGGTCGGATGATCATGGATACTCTTGAGCAGGACGAGTATTTCCTGCGTGCGAAGAGGATCGAGATACCAGCATCCATAACCGGTGTGCCGTTCTATCTGAAAAGCGGATACCATTATAAAAACGGGATCAGTGAACCGGATGAGGAACACTTGATCAGGATGGAGAAGACACGTATTCTATGAGTTCCTATGCAAATGCGAATTGTTTACCGTACGTTTTCATGTGCCGATGTTGACGGGAATCTTTGCTGAGGAAAAATGGGCAAAGAAATCAATGGCGAGGGATGTGAATGATGAAAATACGAGAATATAACGAAGATAAGGATTTTTCAATAATCAAGGACTGGATCACGGATGAAAGAACGCATGCCATGTGGTGTGCAAACAGGACGGATTTTCCTCTTCAGAAGGAGTCTTTTGATCATCTTCTTAATGAAATGGCCGAAAGATTTGGGGATAAACCCTATGTCGCAGTGGATGGTGACGGAACAATAGAAGGCTTCTTCTGTTATTCACTCAATAAGGAAACGCAGGAAGGAATGCTGAAATATGTGGTGGTGGATCCGGCCCGGAGGGGAAGAGGATCAGGCAGGGAAATGATCCGTCATGCCGTACAATATGCATTTGACGTGACCGGCGCGAATGCAGTTCATCTTATGGTTTTTTCGGCAAATGAAAGAGCCCGGAAATGTTATGAAAGCGTTGGTTTTACGGAAAGGCACAGGCAGGAAGGGGCAGTTTCCTATGATGATGAAGTCTGGGACAGGATCAATATGGTACTTGAGAAAGGAAAAGATATGCCGGATCAAAATCCATGGGAGAAGATCTGCCGAATGGAAAAGCATTAATGAGATTGGATTTTACGAATGAAAGATAACAGATCTGAATAGAAATCAAATATTTATGACAGTGTTATTATAGGAGAAGGAGATGTGACTATCAAAATCAGACTATCGAACCGATTCGCAGGTGAGAGAAATCGTTAGATTTGTCTCATAATGAGAGATTTGCACAATATTCTGAATTGTAAATCCTGCTTTCGGGGATAAAATATAATCAGTGGTTGTGCACAATGATATAGTGCACATCCACAACTGAAAATATTTAATAATGGAGGTATAGTCATGAGTGAAAAAGAAAAAATATTAGAGGCCATGAAAGCGGCCGGAGAACCGCTGAATGCCGGTAAGGTTGCTGAACTGACCGGGCTGGATCGAAAGGTCGTAGACAAGGCATTTGCAGAAATGAAAAAAGAAGGATCCATCGTTTCACCTGTCAGGTGTAAGTGGGAGCCGGCTGAAAAATGACGGCATGAATGTCTGTAAGACCGGTATACCTCTGATAACTTGAGGTATGCCGGCCTTTTTGCGTGATAAGGCCGTCAGGCGGGTGCCGCGTTTACGCGGGCGGACATCGGACGAAAATGGTCAACCAGCGAAGCTGGTTGATAGCAGTGAAATTAAAGAGGTATAACATGGAGAATTTCGATAAATATGACTGCCTCCGACCGGAAAAACAGTTATGCTTTCCGCTATATGTCTATGCAAAGGAAGTCGTCAGGCGGTACAGGAAACCGCTTGAAAGACTGGGACTGACTTATACGCAGTATATTGTGATGATGGTTCTCTGGGAATTCGGCGGTATGACCGAGGGTGAGCTTGGAAGAAAGGTTTATCTCGACTCAGGAACGCTGGCCCCGCTTCTGAAGCGGATGGAGAAACAGGGGTACATCACACGGATCCGACCGGAAGCGAATGAAAGAAGGCTGTTTATAGACCTGACACCGGAGGGAGCCGCCCTGAAGGATCAGGCGCTGAATGTGCCATGTGAAATGGAAGGTTGCATGAATCTCACACAGGATGAGCAGCGGAAACTAAAGGAATTACTGGATAAAGCGATCGTAAAAATGGAGGTTTGAGCATGGAGATCAAAGCAGTTAAATTCAGAAAAGACGGGTTTTATACACAGCCGTTCATCTTTGGCGGAGAAGAAGGTGTGGAGAAATTTGATAAAAATATACGCTATCGCGGAAGTCTGCAGAACTACCTGATCGATACCGGCGATCATAGGGCTTTTGTAAAAGCGTGTATTTCAGGAAAGAGCTGTGATATAATAAAACTGTAGGTGATATCTCAATTCATTCTTATGGATTTGTAAAATAGGGCCAATCATTTTTTCTGTGTGGTAGCACACGCTCCCATCCCGTCAAGGCAACCTCTAACGAGGCGCCTGTGGCGGCCTTGACTGGCTGTCCGCGTAGTGCTGGATCACAGCCAGG
>JAFRWY010000064.1 GCA_017437905.1 Eubacterium sp. | reverse complement strand
GCGCGGAGCGCGGATGGGGCGCGGTCGAACGATTACCGGCCAGCAAATAGGGCGTGGAGCCGAGGAGCGAAGCAGGGCCGGAAACGGTCGCCGAGCCCATGAGCACCGAAGGTGCGGCAGACGCGCGGAGCGCGGATGGGGCGCGGTCGAACGATTACCGGCCAGCAAATAGGGCGTGGAGCCGAGGAGCGAAGCAGGGCCGGAAACGGTCGCCGAGCCCAAAAGCACCGAAGGTGCGACAGACGCGCGGAGACGTCCGGGAATATGGATAAAATCTGACAGCGGAAAGGTTTGTTATCTATTGTCAGATTATTGCCTGTATGATAGAATAAAAGTTGCAGGTCATTCTCGTGCGGATCAGGATCCTGCGGTATAGAACCACCCTGCTGCATTTTGTTCCTAAGATAGAAAGGGGTTATGAAATTGGGAAAGAATAAGCGAAAGAGAAGATTATTCCCGGCGCTGGCAGTCGTACTTGGTTTTTCACTGATGGGCGGATTTGCGGCATATGCGGAAGAACTGAATGAAAATGATACCTCCCTTGGGGAGGGTGTGACAACGCCGGTATCACAGGCAGTCATCAGCCACACGCCGTTGCATTACATGTATGATTACACGCAGGATCTCGGTCAGAGGATCACACTGGAAGGATCTGAGGCGGTTTACGGGGACTGGAACAATCTGCCGATCCTTTTCCCGGGGGATACGGTTACGATCATCCCGAAAATTCCAAGTGCATCTCAGGCATCTCGAAACGGGGATACCATATCCGGACACTCCGGAGTTGTATTTATCAATCCTGATGGGGCCGAGAGCAGGGATCCGGTTCATGTGACGAAGGTGGCACAATATGGAAGGCCGCGGGAAGCGCATGATAACTCCTTTATCCAGGAGTTTGAGATCACCGGTACGGAGCCGGTGATGGTATTCTCCAACGGTGGAGGCGGATATACATCGGAACCGGTGGAGCATGCCAAGTATGCGAATATAACTCTGGCCTACTATGCAAGCAATCTGGAATTCAAATATTACCCGAATTACTGCCAGCTTGCTTATCAGTATGCGGATATCAATTCCGGAGCCGAAGCCGGGATCTTTGACGATGAATTCCTTGCCAAAGAACTGCATTACTATTCGGATGCGAAGGAAATGGATGCGGTCTGGAGTACGGACGCGATACACAATATGGTCCGGAATTATAAGGGCGATGATCTGGTAACCTATACGGTTCGTCGTCCGTATATTGAAGGTTACTATGTTGAAAAGGTTATCACGAGTAATAGGGAAAGTCATGCCTACAGGATCCAGTCGAATACAAAGTTTGATGAGACAACCGATACGATGACGATCACTCCGGGTTGGGGAGATTCCAGCAGGACAGGCGGGGATTATACACGTAAGGGTGATTATGCCGAGGATTGGACCCAGGTGCGGTTTGAATTCCTTGCCGGCAGGACACTGACACTGGAGGCCTGCGGCGGAACCATTGGCGGATATCCCTCCAGGATCTATATCGCGAATGGAAACGATGATAAGGTAAAAATAGAAAAACTGTCGGAAGCGGGAGCGTTGACTCCGGAACGGGAAGGGTATCTGTTCCTGGGCTGGTATGAAGATGACAGATATGAAACACCGGTAACCGATCTCTGGACCACCATATCGAAGTATGGCCGTTATAACAGCTCTCCCCGCCAGGATCGTATCTGCAGGGTCTATGCGAAATGGCAGAAGCTCGGCTGGGATGTGGAAGCCGAAAAGCGCGTATATTATGATAATGACGGAACCCGGCATACCGGATGGCTGACGGATAACGGAAAGAAATACTATTTCGATGAAGACGGTTACATGAAGACCGGTATGGTACAGGACGGAACGAAGTGGTACTTCTTTGACAAGAAGAACGGTTACATGAAGACCGGCTGGGTGCAGGACGGAACAAAGTGGTACTTCTTTGACAAGAAGGCCGGTTACATGAAGACCGGCTGGGTACAGGACGGAAAGAAATGGTACTTCTTTGACAAGAAAGACGGTTATATGAAGACCGGCTGGGTGCAGGACGGAAAGAAATGGTACTTCTTTGACAAGAAGGACGGCTACATGAAGACCAATGCCTGGGTACAGGATGGCAAGAAGTGGTACTACTTCAAGGGAGACGGTACCATGGCCCGGAACGAGTGGTGCAAGGGCTATTGGCTGAACAAGGACGGTACCCAGACCTACAAGTACACGGCATCCTGGAAGAAGGATAAGACAGGCTGGTACTTTATCGATACCAGCGGCTGGTATGCGAAGAATCAGACACTTACCATCGACGGAAAGAAGTACACCTTCGATGCGAAGGGATACCTGAAGTAGAAACAGAAATAAGACATATGAAAACGGGACGGACCCTGCTTCGGTTTCCGTCCCGTTTTCATGTATATCCATATATTATGAGTTCAGCATGTTGATACCGCCGAGACTGAGGAGTCCGATGATCACGCCGGCAAGGAGAACGCCGCCCATTACGGCTGCGGTGCTCTTCTTAAAGTCCATATCCAGGAAGGAGGCTGCCAGCATACCGGTCCATGCACCTGTGCCGGGGATCGGAATCCCCACGAAGAGCAGCAGCGCCCAGTACAGTCCGCGGCCGGCCTTGGCCTTCAGTTTCTCGCCGCCATGATGGCCCTTCTCGATACAGAAGGTGAAGAACTTTCCGATATACTTCTTGTCCTTGCCCCACTCCAGCACCTTTCGTGCGAAGAGATAGATGATGGGGACGGGGAGCATATTGCCGATAATGCTGATGATGTAAGCTCCCAGCAGAGGAACCGGGGGATCCAGAACCAGTGTACCGATGGGGATGGCACCTCTAAGCTCCACCAGAGGAACCATGGATATTAAAAATGTAATAAAATAACTCCTGAACATACGGGATCTCCTGTACTTTAATCTTTGAAAACTCCACGATTATAACAGAATTCTGATGGACTGACAACCGTTTCTTAATTGTATTCGTTGTATTCGTTAAAAAATGCTTGACAGGCAAGTTCGGTCTGTGGTAATCTGTCACACGATGAGCTGCCGTAGACAGCAGGTGCCTTCGGGCGTAACGGATTCCTACCTGCCGAGGAAGTGTTCGTAGTATAACGAATGTATTACTTCTGTTCTATGCGTATGCGTGCGGAATGGAAGTTTTTCTTTTTTAAACGTGCGGCCATTAATCTAACAAGGAGGTACGTTTCAGTGGCAAAGGTTGAAGAGAAGCAGCCGATCGTTGCGGAGATCAAGGAAGCCCTTGACGGTGCAAAGTCCGTAGTCCTGGTTGATTACCGTGGACTGACTGTAGCACAGGATACAGAGCTTCGTCGGACAACCCGCAAGGAGAATGTGATCTACAAGGTTTACAAGAACACGATGGTGAAGCTTGCGATCGAAGGAACCGAGTGGAGTGAGCTGGAAAAGGATCTGGAAGGTCCTACCGCAGTTGCTATTTCCAAGGAAGATGCAACCGCAGCAGCACGTGTCATTGCGGATTTCGCAAAGACAGCACCGAAGCTCGAACTGAAGTCCGGTATCGTAGAGGGAACTTACTACGATAAGGCAGGTATCGAGACCATCGCAACCATCCCGTCAAGAGAAGTACTGCTTTCCAGACTTCTTGGTTCTCTGCAGTCTCCGATCGCAAACCTGGCTCGGGTACTGAACCAGCTGGCGGAGAAGCAGGCAGAGGCGTAAAGATCCGGAATCGGATCGCGGCGTGAGGAAAGACCTCACACATCAGTTACTTCCGTGCAGGACACGGAACATTTTCAAAATTATAATTGGAGGATAAAAAAATGACTATCGAAGAATTTGTAGCAGAAATTGACAAGCTCTCCGTCCTTGAACTGAATGAGCTTGTAAAGGCAATTGAAGAGAAGTACGGCGTATCTGCAGCAGCAGGCGTTGTTATGGCAGCAGCTCCGGGCGCAGCTGCAGCAGCTGAGGAGAAGACAGAGTTCGACGTAGAGCTGACAGAAGCAGGCGCTAACAAGATCAAGGTTATCAAGGTCGTTCGTGAGATCACAGGTCTTGGTCTGAAGGAAGCTAAGGACGCTGTAGAGGGCGCTCCGAAGGTACTGAAGGAAGCAGTATCCAAGGAAGAGGCTGAGGACATCAAGGCTAAGCTCGAGGCTGAAGGCGCAAAGGTTACTCTTAAGTAATTATTGCCAAATACATGAGAGAAGAGATGTATCTGTTCGGGTACATCTCTTTTCTAATTCTGATTCATCTGCAAGGCACTGCGGTTCGACGTAAGGCACCGTAACAGAAAACCAATATTAATTCTCTGCAAAAATCTCTTGCATTTCCCTTTACATTTTGGTATTATATTAAATTGTCATTATAGGCTAATGTGGCGTTTTATGCTTTTTGCTATTAGCCTTACGGTTTTTGTGCGCAAAAATCGGCGTTCAGCCGGGTTCATTTGTGCACTGCCGGCCCCATGACAAATTTCAACCAAGGAGTGAAACACGTCAATGAAAAAGTTCAGAATGCGTCCGGTAAAGTCCGGAAAGAGCACACGTATGAGCTACTCCAACAAGCGGGAAGTCCTGGATATGCCGAATCTGATCGGCGTTCAGGTGAATTCCTACAAGTGGTTTCTGACAGAAGGACTGACAGAAGCCTTTCGTGATATCTCCCCGATCGTTGATTTCTCCGGCAAGCTGAGTCTGGAGTTTATCTCCCATCAGCTGTGCGAGGATGATATCAAATATACGATCGAAGAGTGCAAGGAGAGGGATGCTACCTACGCGGCACCGCTCAAGGTAAGTGTTCGTCTTCGTAACAATGAGACAGGAGAGATCGACCTGAAGGAGATCTTCATGGGAGACCTTCCCCTCATGACAGAGACCGGTACCTTCGTGATCAACGGAGCTGAGCGTGTAATCGTCAGCCAGTTGGTACGTTCTCCCGGTATCTACTATGCTATGGAGCATGATAAGACCGGACGGCCGCTCTTCTCATGTACCGTGATCCCGAATCGTGGTGCATGGCTGGAGTATGAGACAGATGCAAATGACGTGTTTTGGGTGCGGGTAGACCGCAATAGGAAGGTGCCGATCACAGTGCTGCTTCGCTCACTGGGTCTTGGTACCAATGATGAGATCGTGGAGAAGTTCGGCGATGAGCCGAAGCTTGCTGCCAGCTTCGAGAAGGATGTATCCAGAAGCTATGAGGAAGGTCTCCTGGAACTCTATAAGAAGATGAGACCGGGCGAGCCTCTTGCTGTTGAGAGTGCGGAGAGCCTGGTACATGGCATGTTCTTTGATGCAAGACGTTATGACCTTGCAAGAGTCGGCCGTTACAAGTTTAATAAGAAACTTGCATTCCGCAACCGTGTCCGTGGTTTCATCCTTGCAGAGGATGTTATCGATCCGGTAACCGGTGAGGTTATGTATGCACAGGGCGAGATCCTTTCCCGCCATGCAGGGAAGCGCATTCAGGATGCTGCGGTTCCTTACATTGTAGTGCAGACGGAAGAGAGAAATGTAAAGATCCTCTCCAATATGATGGTGGATATCCATCCGTGGATCAAGGATCGTCTGGGCGATATCGATCCGGAAGAACTGGGCATCACCGAGGAGGTTTACTATCCGGTGCTGGCTGAACTTCTGGAGCAGTATGATGATCCGGACGAGCTGAAGGAAGTGATTAAGAACAGCGTCAATGACCTGGTTCCGAAGCACATCACAAAGGATGATATCTTTGCATCCGTAAATTACAACATGCATCTGGAGTATGGTATCGGCAACTCCGATGATATCGATCACCTGGGTAACCGCCGGATCCGTTCCGTCGGTGAGCTCCTTCAGAATCAGTACCGTATCGGTCTGACCCGTCTGGAGAGAGTGGTACGCGAGCGTATGCAGACCCAGGATGTGGAGACCATCACACCCCAGTCACTGATCAATATCAAGCCGGTAACCTCTGCAGTGAAGGAGTTCTTCGGATCCTCCCAGCTGTCCCAGTTCATGGATCAGAACAACCCGCTGTCCGAGCTGACACACAAGCGGCGTCTGTCCGCACTGGGTCCCGGCGGTCTGTCCCGTGACCGTGCCGGTCTGGAGGTTCGAGACGTACACTATACCCATTACGGACGTATGTGCCCCATCGAGACCCCTGAAGGTCCGAACATCGGTCTGATCAACTCCCTGGCTACCTACGCACGGATCAACGAGTACGGCTTCGTAGAGGCTCCGTACCGTACAGTCGATAAGACCGATCCGGAGAATCCGGTAGTTACGGATGAAGTTGTGTACATGACTGCGGACGAAGAGGATAATTACATCGTAGCCCAGGCGAGTGAGGCACTGGACGAGCAGGGCCATTTTGAAAGAAATAACGTCGCAGGACGTTACAGGGATATCACTTCGGAGTTCCCGAAGGCAAATGTGGATCTGATGGACGTATCTCCGCGGATGGTATTCTCCGTGGCTACCTCCATGGTTCCCTTCCTTCAGAACGACGATACCACCCGTGCGCTGATGGGTTCCAACATGCAGCGTCAGGCAGTTCCGCTTCTTTCCACCGATTCCCCGGTAGTAGGTACCGGCATGGAATCCAAGACGGCGGTTGACTCCGGCGTATGTATTCTGGCAAAGCGCGACGGTATCGTGGAACTGTCCTCCAGCGAACTGATCAAGGTTCGTACGGATGACGGCGAGATCGATGATTATCATGTGATCAAGTTTGCCCGGAGCAATCAGGGTAACTGCATGAACCAGCGTCCGATCGTGAAGCGCGGCGACCGTGTGGTTGCAGGCGAAGTGATCGCCGACGGTGCTTCCACCAGCGGCGGCGAGCTTGCCCTCGGTAAGAACCCGCTGATCGGTTTCATGACCTGGGAAGGCTACAACTACGAGGATGCGGTCCTTCTTTCCGAGCGTCTCGTGAAGGAAGATGTCTACACATCCGTACATATCGAAGAGTACGAGGCAGAATCCAGAGATACGAAGCTGGGACCCGAGGAGATCACCCGTGATCTGGCAGGTCTCGGTGCGGAAGCACTGAAGGATCTGGATGAGAACGGTATCATCCGTATCGGTGCGGAGGTTCGTGCCGGTGATATCCTGGTCGGAAAGGTTACTCCGAAGGGAGAGACCGAGCTGACCGCAGAAGAGAGACTTCTCCGTGCGATCTTCGGTGAGAAGGCAAGAGAGGTTCGTGACACATCCCTGCGTGTACCCCACGGTGCATACGGTGTTGTCATGGATACCAAGGTATTTACCCGCGAGAACGGCGACGAGCTTCCTCCGGGAGTAAATATGTCCGTTCGCGTTTACATCGCTCAGAAGCGTAAGATCTC
>JAFRWY010000063.1 GCA_017437905.1 Eubacterium sp. | reverse complement strand
GGATTACTCCAATCATACCATGAAGATCTTTTATATGGAGCGTGGTGCAGGTGCATCGAACCTTCATATGCGATTTAATCTGAGTTACGTAAATCCGGGTAGTGTAGTTTTTTCAAAAGAAGTTACAGGAACCTCGAATCTTGATTTTGAACTGGTGGAATACCCGTACCAGATCTGGTATAAGGATTCCCAGCCCGATCCGCCGGGACAAACCTTGAATCATGAGCATCTTTTGACAAATTCATATGACGATATTAATGTGGTATATCAGAATTCCACTCAAAAGGTAGATTATCTTGCAAGCTATACCCCGCCGGGAAGTAATGTGGTTTATCCATCGGTTTATTTCCTGCATCCGGGGAAGGCGGCTGAAATCTTTTTCCCGGATGATACGATCGAATATAAGATCATTGAGTGTGGTATCAATCATGAAGTATATGATCAAGTAAATGTGAATGGAACTGCAATTACGGGAACAGCTCTTGGTGAGTCTAATCGCAATTCATATGATTCCGGATGGCTCTCTGTTAGCGAAAGACCCAGAGTGGCATTCGAAAATCATGTAGATCCGGACGGACTTAGAACACTGACATTCAGAAAGGAACTGACAGACAAGGATGGGACAATACTTGAACCATCTGACGACCCTACACTATATAATTTCCGACTGTATCTTTCCAATGGTGTCAACGATAATTCGCTCAGTTTGGCATATATGGCGAAATATTATGTCAGGGATCTGAATGATTATTATTGCTATTGGGATTCTGAAAGCCAGGAGTTTATGCCGTCCCAGTACAATAAGCAGGAAGATCTTGCCATACTTGAGACGGATAGTGAAGAAGTGGCAAAACTGAAAGCCAGTCTTGTCCATGAAACATCCATGAACGGTGCAATTTCGAAGATTCCGGCGTGGTACACTGTTGAGGTGCCGAACATAACCGTCGGTACATACTTCAAGGTGGTAGAAAGGTTTTCGGAAACTGATCTGGGTTATGGAAGAATTGAATATATGGGTAATCCGAATACGTATCGACGCGACCCTTCGGCACAATATGAAAATGCCGGTTGGGTGATTGCAAACGAAACACCATATATCGCTATTCGGAATCAGCGTGGATACAGTATTCAGACAAATAAGGTCTGGAGCGATAAGGCGTACATGAAATCCCACGACCCAATCTATCTGGCACTATACTTGGATGGGGAGGATGATCCTGTCAGCGGTTATGTGCGTGTGCTGAATTCGTCGGATTCTTATGTCAGATTCTTTTTACAGGATCTGGCACCGGGAAAAACGCTCGAGGACTACGAAGTATATGAGGTAGAACTTGAGGAGGAAAATGAAGGTGATCTGAGGATTGATGAAGACGGAGTGGTAACCAACTATAAATCGATTACGAAAGTGATCCAGAACGGTTCCACAACTGTCAACGGAGTTGCAAAGGGCAGCACCGTGTCTACGCCTTATGAGTATTCCGTGACTTATGAGAAAGGACCGCTGGGAAAGAGTAATCCGGCTCTTACAGAAGATAATACCAGAACCGATACGATCACAAATACACGTGAGGGTGGAATCGCTATCACTCTGTACGAGATGAATACGAACATTCCGCTTGCAGACGGTGAATTTACGATAAAAAAGAAAATCGGTGAGAATCAGTATGAAACGGTGGGAACCTATCAGTCTGATGCCGAAGGTCGTGTAACGATTCTGTACGAGTTTGATCGTGATACAGAGTATGTTCTTACGGAAACGGCTTCTCCGTCCGGCTATATCGGATTACCGAATCCGGTCAGCTTCTGGCTTGATACGAATGGAGTGTTCCACTTTGATGGAAACGGAAATGAGGCCATGTGGCAGAACGGTTATAATTCGGATCTGTCAACCGGAGACAAGCTGGTGGCATATTTAGATGTATACAATCGTCCGTTTACCATTGAAGTCTACAAGTATGATGGTGCTTCCAACGGATTAAGCGGTCTGAAACAGGCTCATTTTGAACTGTTCCGTGGTGTCAAGGGATTTGGCGGCACTCTGAAGGATTTTGTTCCGATGTCCGGTTATGAAGATCTTGTGACCGGACAAAATGGAAGGATCACGGGTATCAATCACGAACTGGCGCCCAATACTTATTATCTGACAGAGAAGACGCCTCCGGCAGGATATCAGGGATTGGATGGAGATGTTGTATTCAAGATATCACCGCTGGGAGCAATGGAATTGGTCAGCAAGCCAGAGGGATCCGGTGTAGAGCTTGTTACCGATGAAGATGGTGCGGTTTATAAGTATTATCTGAATATTCCCAATAACAGGATCGATGGAACCGACGCAACGCTCACTGTCACAAAGACGGTGACCGGAGATATGGGAAATAAGTCCAGAGACTTTACGTTCCACTTTGAGGTTACCGGAGATGACGGTTCCAGTGGATACGCATGGAAGAAAAATGATGTGCTGATGGACGAAGCACTGATTTCCGGCGGAACCTTCACCCTGGGACATAATGATAAGGTTGAGATCACGGTTCCGGCTGGGGCTGAAGTCAAGATTACGGAAGAGAATGATGGGTATGATACATCATTCAAGCTTGGCAACGCGGACGCAGAGGAGGTTGCAACAAAAACCTTCACCGTATCCGACGACATTACCCTCGCCGTCACCAACTCCTTAAATGCCGCTATACCGACCGGCGTCTGGATGTCATTTGGTACGTTGCTCCTTCTGGGAGGTCTGTGTCTGATCGGAATTTTCTGTATAACGAGTAGAAAGAGACGGACCGAAACGTTCCTTGAGAGGATGCGGGAACGCCGGCGTTGATCCGGTAACAGTGGTAATCCTCAAAAAACCGGGAAGCGACCAGAGCCAAATTAAAATAAGTCATAACAAATATGAGGACTTTGCGTTTTTGTTGCAAAGTCCTCTTTCTTTTTGTATAATAAACTATGTATGTGTAAAAGACGGAGAAAGAACATCTCTGACAGGGTGGAGTGAGGTCAGAGGATTTGTAGGAGACTTGGAATGGACATTATAGCAATACTGCAATTATTCGGCGGTGTCGGGCTTTTCCTGTACGGCATGAGCTTTATGACCTCCTCGCTGGAGAAGGTGGCCGGCTCAGGCATGGAACGGATCCTCGGGAAGCTGACCACAGGCAGAAGCAAGTGGACCGGAAGAATCAAGGGCTGGTTCCTGGGAACCTCCGTTTCGGCCTTCGTACAGAGTTCGGCTGCCGTGACCATCATGATCAGCGGTTTCGTAAATGCAGGGATCATGTCACTGGCCCAGGCATTTCCCGTTGTGTTCGGTTCCAATGTCGGTACGACTGCAACTGCACAGCTCCTTCGTCTGGGGGATCTTGGTTCGGACAGTGTGTGGCTGCAGCTGCTGAAGCCATCCTCCTTTGCCCCCATGCTGGTGGGGATTGGTGCATTTATCCGTCTGTTTACCAAGAAGAAGAATCTGAAGGAAACCGCCGGGATCCTGGTGGGTCTGGGTATGCTGTTCTACGGCATGACACTGATGGAAGAGGTTTTTGAGCCTTTGAAGGAGAGTGAGAGCTTCCAGTCTCTCTTCCTGTCCTTCTCGAATCCCTTCCTGGGGCTTTTGATCGGACTGGCGGTAACTGCCGTGATCCAGAGCTCAAATGCCGCTGTAGGTATCCTGCAGGCCCTGTCCGCCACGGGAACCATCACCTACGGTGTGACGATCCCCATCGTCATCGGCATCAATCTTGGAAAGTGTATGCCCATCCTCATCGGTATGATGGGTGCGGATAAGAAAGCAAAGAAGGTGTCCTGGAGTTATCTGCTCTTTAATATCTTCGGAGCGATCTTCTTTATGTTCGGTATCTACGGACTGCATGCCATCTTCGGCTTTGACTGGATGTCCGATACCGTGAACCGAGGCAGCATCGCGACGGTGCATCTGCTCTTTAACCTGATCACAAGTATCATCCTTGTGATCGGTACCGAGCGTATGGTGAAGATCTGTGACCACCTGGGCGGAAAGGAAGAGGAGAGCGAGCAGACCAGAGAGCTGGCGAAGCTGGATGACATGCTTCTCAACACCCCGACCATCGCACTGGAGCAGTGTAAGGAACTGATCCGGAAGATGACGGAGGCGATCCGGTATAATTATAAGACCGCCACCAGTATGATCTATCATTATGATGAGGCCAAATTCCCGGAAATGGAACAGAACGAGGACTTTCTGGACCAGTGTGAGACGGCACTGTCCTCTTACATCGTCCGGATCGACCAGAGACGTCTTACGGCGGATGACAAGCTCATCGTATCCGAGATCCTGAATTCCATCAGTGATCTGGAACGGATCGGTGATTACTGTATGAATATCGCCTATGTGGCGAAGGAGAAGAACGAACAGGGGATCCATTTCTCGCCCTACGGACACCGTGAGGTGGATACCATCGTCAGTGCGGTGGAGTACACCATGGACACCTGCTTTAACGCATTCCGGAAGGATGACGAGGCACTGGCGGTCCGCGTGGAGCCGCTGTCCGAGACCATCGACAAACTGAAGGAGCTGATCAAGTCCCACCATGTGGAACGTCTCCAGACCGGAGAGTGCAGCATCCAGGGCGGTGTGCATCTGTTCGACCTGATCAACAGCTTCGAGCGTATCTCTTCCCACAGTGCAAATGTTGCGCTGCACGTTATTAAGCGTGTCAGCAACAACCGTGACTTTGATGAGATGCACGGTCATGCAAATGACAGCTTCAGTGAAGAGTATAAGGCACTTTATCATTATTATTCCTCCCAGTATGTTGATCCGCTGCTCCGTCCTATGACAGAGGAGGAGATCCGGGCCGTGATGGCACCGGAGGAACGGGAGAAGCTGGAAGATGAGGAAGCGGCTGCGGAGGCGGCCGAGGCAGAACGTGCCGCAAAGGCAGCCAGGGCGGCAAAGGCCGAGGCGGAGAAGACGGCCAAGGCTGCAAAGTCCAAAAAGGACAAGAACGAAAAACAGGCGGAGAACTCCGTGCAAAAGCCCGAGAAAAAGGACAGCCATCAGCCGGTGAAGAAGGGTGGAAAGCAGCCCGAAAAGCAGGCTGAGAAGCGCGTGGATCCGAAGAAGAAACAGGGTGCCGACAAGCAGCATAAAGGCAGCGGTGACGGCAAGAAGAAGTAGGAAACAGCGTGTGACAGGAGACGGTAGTCCGTTGACAGGAGGCTGAAGACTTTGAACTTCAACAAATACAGTTTACAGAAAAAACAGAACAGACTGGTATCGAAGGGACAGCGGAATGAACGAAGGGCACTCATCAGTGGTGTGAAGCTTCTGCTTGCACTGGTGGTATTCCTTGTGGTGGTCATGGCGGGTGCCGGATTCGGTATGCTGAAGGGTATGCTGGACAACGCTCCGGACATCAACTCCATCAGTATCAAGCCGAAGGGGTTCAAGACCATCATTTACGATGAGTCGGGCAAGGAGATCGACACACTTTCCACTGTAAACTCCAACCGTATCTACAAGTATTACGATGAGATCCCGGAGCAGATGGTCAATGCATTTGTAGCCATCGAGGATGAACGTTTCTGGCAGCATAACGGTATCGATGCCAAGGGTATCCTCCGTGCGGCGGTGCGGCTCATCACCACCAGGGACGCGTCCCAGGGGGCATCAACCATCACCCAGCAGCTGATCAAGAACCATGTATTCAATGTGGGTATGGATGAAAAGACGTTCATGCAGCGTCTGACCCGTAAGGTTCAGGAGCAGTATCTGGCCATCGAACTGGAAAAGCGGTATTCCAAGAAGCAGATCATGGAATACTACCTGAATACGATCTATCTGGGACAGGGTGTCAGCGGCGTGGAGGCAGCGGCAAACCGGTACTTTGACAAGTCCGTCCAGCAGCTGACTCTTTCGGAAATGGCTCTGATCGCCGGGATCACGCAGAATCCCTATGGTTATGATCCGGTCCTTTATCCGGAGAAAAACGCGATCCGCCGGAAGAACGTGCTCTACAAGATGAAGGAACTGGGCTATATCAATGAGGCGGAATATACCGCGGCGCTGAATGATAATGTGTATGACCGTGTACAGCGTGTTGCCGTTAACCGGCAGAAGAGGTCCGGATATAACACCTATTATATGGATGCCATGATGTTCCAGCTTCGGGACGACTTCATGGAGATCTACGGCATGACCTCTGCGGAAGCCTGGGATGAGCTTTACACCGGCGGTTACAGTGTTTATTCCGTACAGGATCAGGATATCCAGAAGATCGTGGACAATGTCCTGAACGATGAGGAGTATTTCTCTTCCAAGAATTCCGTGGCACTGGATTATCAGCTGACACTGCTGGATCAGGACGGAAAGACCAAATACAATTATGACCATAATACGCTTGTAAGTTATAACCGGGTGCTTACGGAGAATTATAAGTATAACAACATTTTCCCGGATGAGAGCAAGGCCCGTGCGGCCGCCGACACCTATAAGGAAATGATGATGGAGGAGACGGGAGCCAGCTTCCTGGCGGAGCAGATCAGTTTCCCGCCGCAGCCCCAGGTATCCTTTACGATCCTGGATCAGCATACCGGCTACGTCAAGGCAATCTATGGCGGGCGCGGAGAGAAGAAGACGAATCTTTCCTTCAACCGTGCCACCATGGCGGAGCGGCAGCCAGGTTCCACCTTCAAGGTGCTGGCATCCTTCGGACCTTATATCGATACCGGCGGATGTCTTGCCACCAGTTTTGATGATGCTCCGTATAAATATAAGAACGGAATTGAAGTGCATAACTGGTATGGCGGCTACCGGGGTGTGAACAGCCTTCGTAACGCCATCCGTGATTCCATGAATATCATCGCGGTGAAGGCGATCACGGAGCTCACGCCGGAGGTGGCGTATAACTACCTGATCAATGACGGCTTTACCACTATCGTGGATCATGTGACCACCAGCAACGGTGACGTGCTCTCGGATATCAACCAGTCCATGGCACTGGGTGGTATCACCTACGGTGTCACGAACCTGGAACTGACGGCGGCATATGCATCCATCGCGAACCTGGGCATCTACAGAAAGCCGGTTTACTATTCCAAGGTCTATGATCATGACGGCAATCTGGTCATCGACAACACGAATCCGGATGATCCGAAGCGTACACACCGGACCATGAAGGATACCACCTGCTGGCAGTTGATCTCCGCCATGCGTGATGTGGTCACCAGCGGAACCGGTAAGAACGCCCGGATGGAGACCGGTGTCTACAACGTGGGTAAGACGGGAACCACTTCGGAGGATTACGACCTCTGGTTTGCAGGCTTTTCGCCCTATTATTCGGCATCGATCTGGTACGGCTGCGATTCCAACGTGGATAACGGAAATGTGAATGTCCATCAGAAGATGTGGCGTGATATCATGGATCAGATCGCCGAAATGGAAGGGCATGATACGGAGACCAAGTGGGAGAAGCCGGATGGGGTTACAAATGTAACGCTCTGTACGATCACGAACCAGCTTCCGGGTCTGGAGTGCCCGACCAACAGCGATTACTGCGCGGCGGACAGCATTCCGAATTCCCGTTGCGGCGGTCATGAGATGATCGAGATCTGTCTGGAGTCCCATTGCGTGGCTACGAATACCTGCCCGAACAAGTATAAGTATGCCGTGATCGTTAAGGAGGATGGACAGAAGGAACTGATCGGGGCGGACTTCAAGTATGAGCAGAATGATCTGGTGACGCCTTGTGCACTTCATCCTGCGGCACCGGAAGAGAATACTATTCAGACCAGTGCGGGAGCAGGCGGTTCCGTAACACCCTCCGCAAATGTACAGCGCGAACAGGACTTTACGGTATATATTGCTCCGCAGGCAGGCTACAGCATTGCGGATGTCCTGGTGGACGGAGTGAGTGTGGGACCTGTATCTTCCTACACCTTTACCCAGGTAACGGAGAACCATACGGTTTATGCTTCCTTCGTAGGAGGCCCCGTGATCCCGGATATTCCGGATCTGCCGGATGACCCGGATCCGTCGGATAATCCGGAAGAACCATAATCTGAGTTCATAGAAGGCTCGCTTCGGCGGGCCTTTTCCATGGGAAAAAGATACATTTACAGAACAAAATGTTCTGCATGAATGGTTCACATAATATCCTTTTTTAGAATGGATTCACATTCTATGAGAGGGGGTATGAATCATGAATGTATTAGTGTATCTGATGAATAAGAAAAACCGGGAGTATTACACCGCCACGATCCGTGAGAACAGTCCGGGTGCACGGATTTACTGGTGCACCCGGGCTGTGGAAGCGATGAATCTGCTTTTTTCGATCCGGATGGATATTGTCATCGCGGATCTGCTGATCCGGAAGGAGGAGGGGCTGGATTCGGAGGGATTACGGTTGCTGGAGCATCTCCGGCGGATCGAGGATTATGTACTGCTTCCGTTACTGATCGTTGCGGAGATGGAGGATGTGCGGTTCCATGCATATCACCGTCTTCATTCCTATGCATATTTCCAGACGCCGCTGAACAAAGACGAATTCCGGACGGTCCTCCGGCGGCTGGTGATCGGTATTGAGTGGAATCTGAGGCGGCAGGAGACCATGGAGAAGCGATTTTATTTCCGGAAGAATTCGGAACTTTACATCGTAGAGGAACGGGAACTCGTCCGGTTCGAGACACATTCTCACAGCGGACATGTGGTAACGGTAGGGACGGAATTCGATGTGGATATCCGGTCTCTTCGCGGAAATACAATGCTGTCCTCCGGCTGCTTTGTCCGATGCAGCCGCTGTGACTATGTCAATCCCCGGTTCATAAAGAAGGTGGACCGGAAGAAGGTGATCCTCCGGGATGAACTGGGGGTGATCTACCTTACATCCAGCGGCAGGAGGGAAGTCCTGAAGAAGATCTCCGAACTGACGGAGTACAGGCCCCGGGAGTGATGAGCCGAAGATTCTTGTCATTCCATGGTTTTTGCGGTAAAATAGGAGCCGTGGGACTGCCCGGCCATAGGGGCAGTGCCCCGGCCCTGTGCGAAAGGGGAGATTATGATACGAAGCGGTGAAATGGTCGAAGAACATTTTCGCACATGATCCGGTAAATGATAGGAGGAACATTCATGATCATAAAAAACGGCATCCTGGTGGATCCTGCTGAGAAACTGGAAGGAATCGGTACCCTTTATATCAGGGAGAACCGGATCGAACGGGTGGTTCCGGGGGCATATGTTCCGGAGGCATCGGATGCATCGGAGGAAGTGATCGATGCGGACGGGTGTTACGTGATGCCCGGACTGATCGATCTGCATGTGCATTTCCGGGATCCCGGACAGACCTATAAAGAGGATATTGCCACCGGTGCGGCTGCGGCTGCGGCGGGAGGCGTTACAACGGTCTGCGCAATGCCGAATACCAGTCCCACGGTGGATTCGGTGGAGACACTGAAATACGTGCAGGAGAAGGCTGCCAGGGAGGCGGCGATCCGGGTGGAACAACTGTCGTCCATCACGGTGGGCGAGAATAATGAAACGCTGGTGGATATCCCCGCCATGAAGCAGGCGGGAGCAGTTGCCTTCTCCGAAGACGGAAAGAGCGTGATGGATACGCTGCTGTTCCGGGAGGGCCTTGGGAAGATCCGGGAAGTGGACGGCGTTGTAATGTCCCACTGTGAGGATAAGGATCTGGTGGCCGGCGGCGTGATCAATGCCGGGCCGAAGCAGGAGGAACTGGGATATCCCGGGATCACCAATGCGGTGGAGGACGTGATCGCCGCACGGGATATCTTCATGGCGGCAGAACAGGGCGTGCAGCTGCATCTCTGTCACTGTTCCACGAAAGGAACCGTGGAACTGATGCGGATGGCAAAGCGACTCGGATACCGTGTGACCGCGGAGGTCTGCCCCCATCATTTTACACTGACGGATGCGGATATTCCCGGAGATCTCGGGAACTGGAAGATGAATCCGCCCCTTCGGAGTGAAGAGGATGTGCAGGCGCTGATCGAGGGCTTAAGAGACGGAACCATGGATGTGATCTCCACGGATCATGCACCCCATGGAGAGGAAGAGAAGCAAAGAGGCTTCCGGTCCCCCTTCGGGATCGTCGGTCTGGAGACCAGTGCGGCACTTACATTTACGGCCCTCGTGGCACCCGGCCTGATCAGCATCAGCCGCATGGTGGAGCTGATGAGCGCGAATCCGGCCAGGGTGATCCGGATGGATCGGGAGAGAGGAACACTTCGTGCCGGAGCCCTGGCGGATGTTGCCGTCTTCGATCCGAACATCGTCTGGACCGTGGATCCGGAGCAGTTTAAGTCCAAAGGACGAAACACACCCTATGCGGGAAAAACGCTGGTGGGAAAAGTAACCACCACCGTCTGTGACGGAAAGGTTGTATATAAGGCATAAGAATATAGCATGATACGAAGACTCGTTGACCTACAGAAGAAAAGGAGACTGAAAAATGATTTCAAAACTGATTACGGAGATCAAGAAGAAAAATGCACCGATCGTTGTGGGACTGGACCCGCAGCTGGGTTTCCTGCCGAAGAAGCTGATGAAGGCTTCCGTAAAGGAATACGGAGAGAGCCTGGAGGCCGTGGCTGCGGCGGTATTTGACTTTAACAAGGCCATCATCGATGCCACCTATGATCTGATCCCGGCCGTAAAGCCGCAGATCGCAATGTATGAACAGTTCGGTGTGTCCGGACTGGTTGCATTCCATGAGACCGTGGAATATGCAAAATCCAAAGGACTGATCGTGATCGGTGATATTAAGAGAGGGGATATCGGTTCCACCTCCGGTGCCTATGCTACGGGACATATCGGAACCGTACAGATCGGCGGTAAGGATTTCTGCCCCTTTGATGAGGATATGGTCACAGTGAATCCGTATCTCGGATCGGACGGAGTTAAGCCGTTTATCGATGTCTGCAACAAGAATGACAGAGGAATCTTCGTACTGGTAAAGACATCCAATCCCTCTTCCGGAGAATTCCAGGATCAGAAGGTGGACGGACGTCCGCTGTATGAACTGGTGGGCGAGAAGGTGGCAGAGTGGGGCGAGGCCTCCATGGACGGAGACTACAGCAATGTGGGTGCCGTTGTCGGTGCAACCTATCCGGAACAGGGACGTATCCTCCGGAAACTGATGCCGAAGACCTATATCCTGGTACCGGGTTACGGTGCACAGGGCGGACAGGGCAAGGATCTGGTGGATTTCTTCAACGAGGACGGCCTCGGCGCCATCGTGAATTCCTCCCGCGGCATCATCGCGGCATATACCAAGTCCGAGTATGCAAAGTTCGGTGAGGAGCATTTTGCGGATGCATCCCGTCAGGCAGTCGAGGATATGCTGGCAGATATCCGCGGAGCCCTTGGGGCATAAGCTTTGGTCCGTCCACGGACAGGAAGCGGGACGGTGTGGATACCGTTTACCGGGGAAATGCCAAAAGATTTGAAACAGGAGATTTATCATGGGAAAGCACATGCTCACGGCGGAAGTCGTCAGCCAGAGTAAGATCACAGATGATATCTACAGCCTGGTCCTGAAGGCCTGGAAGATCGCGGAGGAAGCTGTGCCGGGTCAGTTCGTGTCTCTCTACACACATGACAGTTCCCGGTTGCTGCCGCGTCCCATCAGCCTGTGCGAAGTGAACAGGAACAAAGGAACCATCCGTCTGGTCTACCGTGTAGTGGGCTCCGGAACCACGGAGTTCTCCGGTTACAGATCCGGTGACCAGGTGCAGGTCATGGGGCCGCTGGGCAACGGATTCAATCTGGAATGCAGGGAACCGGTCCTGATGGGCGGCGGCATCGGAATCCCGCCTATGCTGGAGCTGGCAAAGCGCCTTTCCGAAAAAGGGATCAACAAGAAGAATCTGCATGTGATCCTGGGCTTCCGGGATACGGCATTTCTGGCGGATGAGTTTAAGAAGATCGCAACGGTGCACATTGCAAGCGACACCGGAGCCGTGGGCTTCCACGGAAATGTGGTGGATCTGGCCCGGTCCGAGAATGTGATCGGCGATATGATCTTCGCCTGCGGTCCGACTCCTATGCTGCGTGCCATCAAGAGGTATGCATATGAGAATGATTATCCAGCACAGCTTTCCCTGGAGGAGCATATGGCCTGCGGGATCGGCGCATGTCTTGCCTGTGTCTGCAAGACGGCGGAAGTGGATTCCCATTTTAAAGTCAATACCAGAAGGGTCTGCAAGGACGGCCCGGTATTCTACGCAGAGGAGGTGGAGCTGTAATGATCGATACATCGGTAACCCTCTGCGGAGTAACCATGAAGAATCCGGTTACGGTAGCTTCCGGGACCTTCGGTTCCGGACTGGAATATGATGAATTCGTGGACGTGAGCCGTCTCGGGGCTGTGACCACCAAGGGTGTGGCGCTGACCCCGTGGGAAGGAAATCCCACACCGCGGATCGCCGAAACCTACGGCGGTATGATGAATGCGGTGGGACTTCAGAATCCGGGGATCGAAGAGTTCCTGCGGACGGACATTGAATTCCTGAAGAAGAAGGATACGAAGATCATCGTGAATGTCTGCGGACATTCCGAGGAAGAATATGTGGGCGTGGTGGAACGCCTGCAGGATGAACCCGTGGATCTCCTGGAGATCAATGTCTCCTGCCCGAATGTAAAGGAGGGCGGTATCGCCTTCGGTCAGGATCCGAAGGCTTTGGAGCATATCACGGCGGAAGTGAAGAAGAAGGCAAAGCAGCCCATCATCATGAAGCTGTCTCCGAATGTTACGGATATCACGGAAATGGCACGTGCGGCAGTGGCCGGCGGTGCGGACGCACTGTCCCTGATCAACACACTGACCGGCATGAAGATCGATATCCGGAAGCGTGCATTTGCAGTGGCAAACCGTACCGGCGGAGTCTCCGGACCGGCCATCAAACCGATTGCCGTACGGATGGTCTATCAGGTATGTCATGCGGTGGATGTTCCCGTGATCGGCATGGGAGGCATTGCAACCTGGGAGGATGCCATCGAGTTCATCATGGCCGGAGCAACGGCGGTGTCCATCGGAACGGCGAACTTCCGGAATCCCTTTGCCACGGACGAAGTGATCCGCGGGATCGGGGCCTTCATGGAAGAACAGGGTATTCAGTCACTGGATGAGATAAGAAAATGTATGTAAATGCTTCATTTGCCGGATGGGGGGAATGTCCCCGGGATCCGGATATGAGAGCAAAGTGAAATGAGGACAGAAGTTGAGGATATTTCGGGGACGAAAAAGAAAGAAATACCGGTTTACGGACGATATGATGGTGACGGACACACTGATCTCCTTTGTGTTCGCCACCGCATCCATCGCATTTACCGTAGGGTGCCTGATCTACAGTGCCATTAAGGGCGGACGGATCTCCGACAGGGTCGGTGTCCTGCTCCTTATGTCCCTGGTCATGGCGGTGACCGGGCTGGGTTTCGGACTGTACTCCTTCCGGAGGGTGGAGGGTGATAACAATGCGAAACGGATGACGGTGATCCTGTCGATCGTGGCCCTCGTGCTGCTTCTGGTACTCTTTTTACTGCGATAGCGGTCTTTGCGGGAAGCGCCTTAAATCTGCCGGAACGGATATTCACCGGTCCCGGCATCATAACAGGGAGGTTCTATGGAGGATATGAGAGAGGAACTGCTGGAGCGTTACGAGCTGGCGCGGGGCAGGATTCTTGAGATCAAAGAGGAAATTAGTTCGGAGGAGAGACAGGAGTCTTTCCCGAAACAGATACCGGCAGAAATCAGGAAGTCACTGGCTGCTTATGTGAAAGCGGTCTGTGACCATCTTGATTCCTGCTTTTTTGTTATGGACCGGCTGGGAGAAGGGATCTTCTCTCCGGAAGGTCCAAAGATCGCCGGCTGGAAGGAGATCACGCTTCCTGAGTGGCAGGAGATCAACCGGAGGCTCTATATGCCCCTTGCCGACGGAGCCTATGCCTCCGACTATTCCAATCCGGATGTGGCCCTGGAGCTCGGTACCTATGGTGAAGTACTGTCCTTTGTGCTGGCGGAGCTCTACAGCCTGCCTCAGTACATTTTCGACGGAAAGCTCTTCTCCATCGTAACCCTGCTGGAGCTCTTTCTGGAAATCTACGGAAAACTCACACAGGATACGGCTCCCACGGAAGAGCAGCTCCGGGAATCCGTGGCCTACTATGCAGAGGATTATGCGGAGGAACTGGTCCGGATCCGGACGGAGGAGATCTTTGTCCCGAAGAGGAATACCGCGCTGCAGATCGTGGAGGAGTCGGACTTTACGGATCCGTCATACCTCTATCAGTACGGAGAGTATATTACGGAAAATGAGATACGGACGGCTGAGTTCATGAACACGCTGCCGGAAGAGGATGTGGACGCCATGGCGCGGACATTTACCCGGGGCTTCCGCAGGGGCTTTGAGACCATGAATGTTCCTTTCGAAGGAAAGGGAGCGGTCAGCATCCGGTATGCCATCGGACAGGAACGGATGGTAAGAAGGATCATCGAACATTTCCGTGAATACGGCCTGGAACCGGTCCTTCACCGGGTTGCGGGAAGCCGGATCAACCGGAAGGGTGTGGTGCGGCAGGGCTTTCAGTCCACGCCCGTATCCAGACAGTTCGAGTATGATCACCGGATGGATGAGGCACTGTTCCTCAGCCACCGGTATATGGAGCGGAAACTGGCGGCGCAGAAGGCGGCGCTCGAATCGATACAGGATGCACTTCCTGCCTATGCGGGGCCTGCGGTGATCGAGACCTTCGGAGAAGCGACCTTCCTTCCGGAAGCCAAGGACAGCTGTATCCGCCTTTCGGATGCGCAGCAGAAGCTGGCAACGGAGCTTACATCGAGACAGGGACAGCTTTCGGAAGAGTATCTGCCGGGAAGCAGTTACAGTTTCGCCATCATTTCCTATCCGATCCCGGAGATCGGGGAGCGGTTTGAAGAGATTTTCCGTGAGACCGTGCGGATCAATACCCTGGAGAATGCGGTATATCTTCCGCTGCAGCAGAGGCTGATCGATGCCATGGATCCGGCAGACTATATCCTGGTGGAGGGAGCGGAAGGAAACCGTACCCGGATGAAGGTGAAGATGCGGAAACTGGCGCAGCCGGAGAAGGAAACCCAGTTTGAGAACTGTGTGGCGGATGTGAATATCCCCCTGGGAGAGGTTTTTACCTCTCCGGTATTGGAGGGAACGGAGGGAGTTCTTCACGTCAGCGGCGTATATCTGAACGGATACCTGTTCAAGGATCTGGGGATCCGCTTTACGGACGGCTGTGTGACGGACTATGCATGCGGAAATTATGAGGATGCGGAGGCCGGACGGCGGTACATCCGCGAGAACATCCTCTTTCATCATGAGACGCTTCCCATCGGGGAATTCGCCATCGGGACAAATGTTCCCGCGTACCGGATGGCGAAGAAATATGATATCCTCGGGAAACTGCCCATACTGATCGTGGAAAAGACCGGGCCGCATTTTGCGGTGGGGGATACCTGCTACAGCCATGCGGAGGATACGGCGGTCTTTAATCCGGACGGGAAGGAGATCGTATCCAGGGAAAACTCTTTCTCTGTTCTCAGGGATTCGGAGCCGGAGAAGGCGTATTTCAACTGTCATACGGATATCACCATTCCCTATGAGGAGATCGGCCGGATCGCGGCGGTCTATCCGGACGGCAGCGAGAAGGATATTCTCCGGGACGGAAGATTCGTGCTGGAAGGAACCGGGGCGTTAAACGCGGACGAATAATGTGAAGGAACCCTGCCGGATGGTCATACGGCAGGGTAAGAATCGTAAGAAAGGGGGATACGAAATGAGAGTGATATGGATCGTGCTGGACAGCGCGGGGATCGGTGCCCTGCCGGATGCAGCAGAGTTCGGGGATGCCGGTGCCGATACCCTTGGACATATTGCGGAGGCGTATCCGGATGTCCGGATCCCGAATCTCCGGGGGCTGGGACTTGGCTGTATCGACGGAGCAAATCCGGCCATCGGACCGGTGGATTCTCCGTCCGGTCTTTACGGAAAGGCAGCGGAACTTTCCAACGGCAAGGATTCGGTAACCGGGCACTGGGAGATGATCGGTATCCGGACGGTGGAACCGTTTCAGACCTTTCCGGAGGGTTTCCCGGACCGGATCGTAACGCCCTTCGTTATGGAGGCGGGAATTCCGGGAGTGCTGGGAAACTGTGTTGCTTCCGGGACGGAGATCATTGCCAGACTGGGAGAAGAGCATGAACGGACAGGAAAGCCCATCCTCTATACATCCCAGGATTCGGTCTTCCAGATCGCAGCTTCCGAGGAGACGTTCGGACTGGAACGGCTCTATCGGATCTGTGAGGTGGCCCGGCGGCAGCTGACAGGTGAGAATCTGATGGCGAGGGTGATCGCCCGGCCCTTTATCCGGAAGAAATCCGACTGGGGCAAAGTGGAGTATGTGCGGACCACAAACCGGCATGACTATGCGGTGCCTCCCGGAAGGGAGAACCTGCTGGCCTATCTGGAGGATGCGGGTGTGCCTGTCATTTCCGTGGGGAAGATCTATGATCTTTTCACCGGTTGCGGGATCGTAAGGGCACAGAAGACCATCAGCAACATGGACGGTGTGGATAAGACCCTGGCTGCGATGGAGGCGGAGAAGGAAGGCCTGATCTTTACGAATCTTGTGGAGTTTGATTCCACCTGGGGACACAGACGTGATGTCCGTGGATATAAAGAGGGGCTGGAAGCCTTCGATGCAAGGCTCCCGGAGATCCTGGACCGCATGACGGAGGAGGATCTGCTGATCCTTACGGCAGATCATGGATGTGATCCGAGTTATCAGGGAACGGATCATACGAGAGAATATGTGCCGGTTCTGATGTACGGGAAGAATCTGAAACCGCGGGATCTGGGGATCCGTGAGACCTTTGCCGATATCGGGGAGACTGTGGGACAGATCTTCGGCATCCGGCATCTGCCGGTGGGGACGGGCATTCTGTAGGATCTGAGGCAGGGGTTCTCCTGGAAGGGGACTTCTCAACCTGAGGCGGATCGTTCTGTAAGATCCGGGACAAGACCCTCTCAGACCAAAGACGGGATCCTCGCAAAACTGAGAATGACGGAAATATAGGAAACGGGGGTGTAGCATGGACTATCGGATGTATGATCTGATCGAGAAGAAGAAGCATAATGTGACGCTGACAGAGGATGAGATCTTATGGATGATCACGGAATATACGGCGGGACGGATCCCGGATTACCAGATGTCCGCCATGACCATGGCCATCTGGTTTAACGGCATGACGGATGAGGAGACTACCTGGCTTACCATGGCCATGGCAAAGAGCGGAGAGATGCTGGACCTTTCCTCCATTCCGGGAACGAAGTTGGATAAGCACTCCACCGGAGGCATCGGGGATAAGACCACGCTGATTGTGACTCCGATCCTTGCGGCGCTGAAGGTTCCGGTGGCGAAAATGAGCGGCCGCGGGCTGGGCTTTACCGGCGGCACCGTGGACAAACTGGAAAGCATCCCGGGACTCAGGTCGGATTTTTCGGAGGAGGAGTTCCTCCGGATCGTCCGGGAAGTGGGCTTCATCGATGCGGCACAGACAAAGGAACTGGCACCTGCGGATAAACTGCTGTATGCGCTTCGGGATGTGACTGCAACTGTGGACAGTCTTCCGCTGATCGCCTCCAGTATCATGAGCAAGAAGCTGGCGTCCGGTGCGGACCGGATCGTTCTGGATGTGAAATGCGGCAGCGGTGCCTTCATGCAGGATCCGAAGTCCGCCCGGGAACTGGCGGGTCAGATGATCCGGATCGGTGAACTGGCGGGACGCAAGGTGGTTGCAGTGATCTCCGATATGAATGAACCTCTCGGTCATGCAGTGGGTAATACGGTGGAGGTCCTGGAGGCTATGGAGGTACTCCGGGGGAAAGGCGAGGAACGGCTGAGGGAGCTCTGCCTTACGATCGCCGTGGAGATGCTCCAGCTCTCGGATCAGGCACGGAGCAGCCGGGAGGAGGCAGTGGAAGCGGTGGAAGAGACCGTCCGCTCCGGTGCCGCCTATGAAAAGTTCCTGGAGTATGTACGTGCGGTGGGCGGAGATGCGGACTATATCCGGAATGCCGTGGAGCATGTCAGCGGCGGAGAGATTCCGGAATCCCCGGTGGAGACGGAGCAGCCGGTTCCGGTACTTTCGGAGAAGGAAGGATATCTTGCCGCCTGCAACAACGCCGAAGTGGGTATGACCTCCGTGATGCTGGGGGCAGGCCGGGAGAAGAAGGGGGATTCCATCGATATGGAAGCCGGGATCCTGATCCTGAAGAAGCTGGGAGATTACGTGAAGAAGGGAGAAACCCTCGCGGTTCTTTACACAAAGAAACCGGAGGTGCTTCCGGCGGCGAAGGCGCGTCTCCTTGCGGCATATAACATATCGGATGAGAAGCCGGGGACCGGCCCCGTGATCCTGGATATCCTGAGATGATCTGAGAGCGGGGAGATTTGTCGTGCTGATCCGGAAACGCCGTGAAAAAGGTTCGGATCGGCGAAAAGTTTTATTTGTAAAATGCAGTGAATCTATGTATAATAGAAATGTCGAGTACGAGGCAGGGGGTCACCCTTGGACCAGGATGGATGTGATACGAACAGCGAGGCTTCGTGGGTATCCGTAAACATCCGTGAATAAAAGGAGGAAGATTTAGTTATGGGTATCTTGACAAGATTTAAGGACATTATGGCATCGAACATCAACGCTCTTCTTGACAAGGCTGAAGATCCGGAGAAGATGATTGACCAGACTATGCGGAACCTGACCAGAGACCTGGGCAAGGTTAAGGAAGAGACAGCAGCGGTTATGGCAGATGAGCAGCGCGCTAAGCGTCAGCTGGATGAAGTAAATGCCGAGATCGCTAAGATGCAGAGCTATGCAGAGAAGGCCGTTATGGCAGGAAATGATGCGGATGCAACCAAGTTCCTGACCGAGAAGGCAAAACTGCAGACCAAGCAGCAGTCCCTGCAGCAGACCTATGATGTTGCTGCGGCGAATGCCATGAAGATGCGCCAGATGCATGATAAGCTGGTGAACGATATCAATGCCCTGAATGACCGCAAGGATGCCATCAAGGCGAAGATCAGAGTAGCTAAGACACAGCAGAAGATCAACCAGATGACTTCGAATGTGGGTGATTCCAGCGCAAGCATTGCAGCATTTGAGCGTATGGAAGCAAAGGCAGATGCTATGCTTGATCTTGCAAATGCAGAGACAGAGCTGAACCAGACCGCAGCTACCTCTGAGGTTCAGAATCTTGCAGCAAAATATGATGCAGCTCCTGATGCAGCCGTTCAGGATGAGCTTGCAGCACTGAAGGCAAAGCTGGGCCAGACATCTGCTCAGTAATATGGCCGGATTAAATCCAAGACAGGAAGAGGCCTGCTCGTATACCGAGGGGCCTCTCCTTATTTTAGCAGGCGCGGGAAGCGGAAAGACCCGCGTCATCACACACAGGATCGCGTATCTGATCGAAGAAAAGGGTGTGAATCCGTATAACATTCTTGCGATCACATTTACCAACAAGGCTGCAGGTGAGATGCGCGAACGTGTGGACTCCATCGTGGGCTTCGGTGCGGAATCCATCTGGGTAAGTACATTTCACTCCATGTGTGTACGGATCCTGCGGCGGTTCCATGAAAGGCTCGGTGGCAAGAACAGCTTTACGATCTATGATTCGGACGATCAGAAGGCCGCGGTAAAAGAGGTGCTTCGTCTGCTTTCGCTGGATGAGAAGCAGTATCCCGTGCGCGGGATGCTGGCGAAGATCTCCAAAGCCAAGGAGGAATTCCTCTCACCGGAGGAGTATGACCGGCAGGCGGCGGGAAACTTTCGGGATCAGAATATCGCAAAGATCTACCGGGAATACCAGAAGCGGCTCCGCAGCAACAATGCGCTGGATTTTGACGACCTGATCTGCAGGACTATCGACCTTTTCATGCAGCATCCGGATGTGCTGGAGCTTTATCAGGAACGGTTCCGTTATATCATGGTGGACGAGTACCAGGATACGAATCATGCCCAGTTTGTGCTGGTGAAGATGCTGGCGGCAAAATACAGGAATCTCTGTGTGGTGGGTGATGATGACCAGTCGATCTACAAGTTCCGGGGAGCGAATATCTACAACATCCTGAATTTCGAGGAGGAATATCCGGATGCGAAGGTGGTGAAGCTGGAGCAGAATTACCGCTCGACGGCTACGATCCTGAATGCGGCAAACGGTGTGATCGCAAACAACGAGGGCCGGAAGGATAAAAGCCTCTGGACGGAGAATGAAGAGGGGGAGAAGATCCTTTTCACCCGTTATGAGGATGACCGGGGTGAGGCCGTGGGTGTCTGCAGGAAGATCTTCGAACTGCTGCAGGACGGCGGTTCCCTGGAGGAGATGGCCGTTCTGTATCGTACAAACGCCCAGTCCCGTGTTCTGGAGGAACAGATGATCCGTGAGAATATCCCCTACCAGCTGGTGGGAGGTACCAACTTCTATGCGAGGAAGGAGATCCGTGATCTGGTGGGATACCTGAAATGCATCGCCAATCCGGCGGATGACATTTCCCTTTCCAGGATCATCAATGTGCCGAGACGGGGGATCGGAGATACCACGGTAAGTAAGCTGAGGGATTTCGCGTTTGAAAATGAAATGTCGCTGTATGACGCGATCCTGGATGCGGAGCTGGTACCGGGTGTCAGTCGTGCGGCGGGCAAACTGAAGGAATTTATCGATCTCATGCAGAGCTTCCGGGATACGGCGGCCCGCGGAGATCTGTCCCTGCTGTATCAGGACATTCTGTCGAAGACCGGCTACCGGAAGGAACTGGAGGCGGAACGGACGGATGAGTCCAGAAGCCGTCTGGAGAATCTGCAGGAACTGGGGAACAAGATCTCGGAGTATGAACTCCGGGCGGAGAATCCGGGCCTTACGGAACTTCTGGAGGAGATCTCGCTGGTTGCAGACACGGATTCGATCGATGAGGGCAGCAGCCGGCTTACCATGATGACGCTTCACAGTGCCAAGGGACTGGAATTCCCCTATGTATTCATGGTGGGAATGGAAGAGCGGCTCTTCCCCAGCGGAATGTCCCTGGATTCGGATGATCCGGATGCGGAAGAAGAGGAACGGAGGCTTTGCTATGTGGGGATCACCCGGGCGAAGAAACGTCTCTTCCTCAGTGCGGCATCCCGAAGGATGGTAAACGGCCAGATCACCTATCCGGCCATTTCCAGGTTTATCGATGAGATCCCGAAGAATCTGCTTCTCAGGCAGGGAAGACAGGCGGAGGGGGAAGGAGAGCCTTCCGTAAGATATAAGGATGAACAGAATTACGGCGGTTTCCGCGGCATGGGCTTTGGAACCGGAACCCGCAGCAGGGACTACGGAGACCGGTACTATGATGAATGGCAGGGCAGTACATTTCGAAAGAAAGAAAGTCATGCCGGAAGCGCTGCGTACCGTCCGAAACCGGCTCTTCAGAAAGGGGTTCCGGAGGCACCTCCCATCGATTATCAGGTGGGAGATACCGTAAAGCATATCAAGTTCGGACGCGGAGTCGTTACGGAAATGGTCCGCGGAGGAAATGACTTCGAAGTAACGGTACATTTTGATGCGGCCGGCGAAAAAAGAATGTTTGCTTCCCTTGCGAAGTTGCGAAAGATATGATATAATCCAGTACATAGCAAAAAACACTTAAAGCAGGAGGTTCTAATCATGGAAGAAGTAACTGTAGTAGCAGAGGAGACCCCGGTAAAGAAAGCAAAAAACTGGTTCCTGTCAGTTGCGATCATTGTTGGCGTTGTAGCAATCATTGCAGGTATCGCGGTAGCTGTTTACAAGTATCTGACACCGGATTATCTGGATGATTTCGATGAGTTCGATGACGATTTCGATGATGACTTCTTTGAAGATGATCAGGAGATCGCTGAGGATGTTAAGCCGGACGTTGAGGCTGCAGCAGCAGAGTAATCTGAATGAGAGAATCTGGCACAGATCCCGTGTTTTCCACATGTGATCTGTGCCTTTCTTTTTTTTGAAAATATGCTTGACATTCAACATGTCACCCTTTATAATTGGAAAAGTGCTGAACGCACTACGGGATCTTAGCTCAGCTGGGAGAGCATCTGTCTTACAAACAGAGGGTCATAGGTTCGAGCCCTATAGGTCCCACGAAAAACCGTGCGAACACGGTTTTGCCCCGGCAACGCCGGGTATTTTTTCGGAATTTGCCAAAGATTCCGATATGGCGGGATAGCTCAGCTGGCTAGAGCACACGGTTCATACCCGTGGTGTCGAGGGTTCAAGTCCCCCTCCCGCTACTTGCTGGCCCCATCAACCGGGGGGCAAAAAAAGGCATTGACATAGAAGTGAGCGTTCAGTATAATGTTCCTTGCTCAGGTGCCTTGCAGACCGGGGTGTGGCTCAGCTTGGCTAGAGTGCCTGATTTGGGATCAGGAGGTCGCAGGTTCAAATCCTGTCACCCCGACTTTCAATCAACAGAATAGTCGTATGCGGGTGTAGTTCAGTGGTAGAACACCTGCCTTCCAAGCTGGATATGTGGGTTCGATTCCCATCACCCGCTTTCTTCTTTGCCGAAGAAAACCTGTGTCCGTAGCTCAGCTGGATAGAGCAACGGCCTTCTAAGCCGTGGGTCGGGGGTTCGAATCCCTTCGGGCACGCTATTACACGGGATTGCCCGAGCCGTGCGCGATTTGCGGAGCAAATCGTGCTAGTAGAAAACTGCGTAGCAGTTTTCGTAGTCGAGTTCACGACCGTTGCCGCGAAGCGGCAGAGGGCGGGAACGAGAACTGGGCGAGGGAGGGACCCGTGTTTGTAGAAAACCGCGAAGCGGTTTTCGTAGTCGAGTTCAGCAGCCGTAGCCGCTTTAGCGGCGTAGGGTGATGAACGAGAACTGACCGAGCGAAGCTCGGGCACAATAAGTCAATATGGTGGGTATGGCGCAGTTGGCTAGCGCGCCAGAATCTGGCTCTGGAGGCCGAGCGTTCGAGTCCCTCTACCCACCCTAGGTTAGTTGGATGGTGAGATACTTACCTCACCGTATTCACGGTCCCGCATGGGCGGTCGTAGCCCTGCCGTGCTTCGCACGTCAGTCGCACCTACGGCGCTTGCGGCTCCGACACTCCATGCGGTCCTTGCTTCGCAAGTACGCGGCACGAAATCGGCGCTGCACACATGCGAGCATGTGCAGCGCCATTTCGTGCCGCTACCGTGAATAACGACTCTTCTATGGGTCATAG
>JAFRWY010000010.1 GCA_017437905.1 Eubacterium sp. | reverse complement strand
GTCTCCTTCAGAGACTTGGTGGGGTCAGCCGCACCGGTGACACGCATGGCCTGGTACACGTAGGTACGGCCCGACAGCGGGTCACGGATGGCACCGCCGAGGCAGGTTGCAGCCCCGCCGAAGGGCTCGATCTCCGTGGGATGGTTGTGGGTCTCGTTCTTGAAGCTGATGAGCCAGTCCTCGGTCTTTCCGTCGATCTCCACCGGAACCACGATGGTGCAGGCATTGATCTCATCGGACACGTCCAGATCCTGGAGCTTTCCCTCTGCACGAAGACGCTTCATACCCATCAGTGCGATATCCATAAGGCAGGTAAACTTGTCGCTGCGGCCGGCGTTGATCCTGGCCGCGTCTGCCTTGTACATTTCAAATGTAGCCTTGATCGGTGCGGTATAGGCACCCTCGTCAAATGCCACGTCCGTCAACTCGGTTGCAAATGTGGTATGACGGCAGTGATCGGACCAGTAGGTGTCCAGCACCCGGATCTCCGTCATGGTGGGATCACGGTGCTCTTCTCCGCCGAAATAGTTCTGGATATGCTGGAAATCCTTAAAAGTCATGGCAAGGCCGAGAGAATCATAGAGTTCCTTCAGATCCGCCTCGGAAAGGGCTGTGAAGCCGTCGAAGATCTTCACGTCTGCCGGCTCCGGGAATTCCATCACCAGAGTCTCCGGCTTGGTCTCATCCGTGATACGGGAGTCCACCGGGTTTACGACGTATTTCTCGATTTCCTCTTTTGCCGTATCGGAAAGTTCTCCGGACACTACGTAGGTAACACCGGAACGGATGATGGGTTCAGCCGCATCGGAAAGCAGCTTAACGCACTGCTCTGCGGAATCCGCACGCTGATCGAACTGTCCGGGCAGATACTCCATGGAGAAGACGAAGTCGCCCTCTTCCTTCGGGAATTCCTCCTCATAGACGATGTCTACCGGCGGCTCGGAGAACACGGTCACCAGTGCTCCGCGGAACACATCCTCGGACAGGTTCTCGATGTCGTAACGCACCAGTTCCCGCACGTGGATGTTCTTAAGACCGAGGTAGTCCTTGAACTCCTTCTCCAGCTCATTTGCGCGAACGGCGTATGCCGGACGCTTCTCTACGTAGATTCTTCTTACCTTGCTCATGATGTATGCTCCTTAATAAAATTATTCAAAAATATCATGTTCCTGTTTGCACGTCCCATGGGATTATAAGTGCAGTTTCTTGATCATTTTATAGATCATGACATTCTGGTAGATCATCGGCTGATCCTGGACGAAGAAGATGATCCCGTCCGTGGGTGCGGTCACCTCGGACACGACTCTTCCGTCCATGGGGTCGATGATATCCGCCAGCCGCTGCCCCCGTCGTACCTCTTCATTTGTGCCGACGATCTGATGGAAGAAGCCGGCATCATCTGCCTTGATGGACAGCATTTCCTCCTCCTGCATGATGGTGGAAATGTAGCCTCCCTGGCAGTTATACCGGATGATACCCATCCGGGACAGGAACCGGAGCACGCTGGAAACCGCGATCTCCGCATCCTGCTGGTTGATCCGCTCCGTGCCTCCGGAATAGATCGAGAAGGCCTCGGTCCCGGCCATCTGCCAGTTGTAGTTCAGGGTCGTGGTATCAAAGGAACGAGTATCACTGGTGATCACATACGGCAGACCGAAGAGATTCGCCAGATTCCGGCTCTCATGCCCCGTCTGCATCATCCGCACATGCGGAATATACCGGCCCTGCAGATAGAAGCTGGGGAACTGGATGCCGTAACGGTAGTCCCGGATCGTCTCCATGATCGTATATGCGATCCGGCTGGTTGCGGTCCCCTTGGGGTTGCCCGGGAATTCCCGGTTGATATCCGTATCATCCGACAGCCAGTGTTTATGACAGGCATTCATGGCACTGTAGTTCAGGGAAGGGATCAGCAGGATGGATTTATCCGGCACGATCTCCCCTCTTGCCTCCAGCCCGGCCAGCTTCTGACTGAGCAGGGAACAGATATACAACTGCTGATATTCATTTCCCCGCATGGCTCCCACGATACAGGCGGAACGCTCCCCCACACCGAAGTGATAGCCGTAAATATTGTAGGTCCCGCGAAACGCGGTATTCATCGTAAACAGTACTTCTTTCGTCATGTCTCCGGCCCTCCCACGATCCGTGCGAGAAGGGAACCCTCCTCGATAGCCGGATATTCACGCATGGCGCAGACCACGCCGTCCTTCGGCGCCGTAACGACCTCCTCCACGGAGCCGGTGATCACGTCGATCACGCTGCCGATCTTTGCGCCTTTTCTTACAAATGTGCTGACCTCCACCTCCGGGATGAAGATGCCGCTGGACTCCGAATTGATGAACGCCATTTCCGCATCATTGGTAACCAGCGGTTCCCGCGGAATGATCGCATCCCCCGTCCAGATCCCCAGTTCCTTCATCAGTGCAAAGATCCCGTCCACCAGCTGGTCCCCGTAGGCCCGGTTGATTTTGTAGGCATAACTGGACTCGGTAACGAAGCATTTTACTCCGATCCGGTTCAGTTCATATGCAAGACTTCCGCTCTTCACCTGATTGGAAGGGTGGATCCAGATCATGTCCGTATTCAGTGCTCTGGCATAGGGCATCAGTGCATCCACATAGTCATCGTTCATACGGATCTGCAGGATCTCATGAAGGAACATATTGCTCCCGTGTACATCCAGACAGAAATCCGCTCCCTTGATATCTTCGAAGACGCAGTATGCCGCATACTCTCCCATAACACCGCTGGGAGAGCCCGGGAAGAGTCCGTTCATTTCCAGCTCCGGGCCGGGGATCTCACGGGTCCGGGCTTCCAGTCCCAGGGGATTCAGTTCAGGATAGATGTCCACAATCCCGGCAAGACTGCTGTAATCCTCCTTGATCCGGCGGATCAGTTCATAGCAGACATACTGCCCCTGCAGTTCATCCCCGAAAATACCGGACACGATACAGATCCTCTTCTCGCGCCCGGTGATCACATCGGGCGCAAGACGGTTCTTCTTGATCTTCATAACCTCTTCTACCATCAGATTGACGGCAGCTACTGTTTCAATCATATCGTTTCCTCATGCTGTATGTATAATCGTCTTTATATTATTTTCGCTTCCGGCTTCGTGCTGACGCCCTCGCCTTTCTTTCGGAATGACAAACCGCCTGTCATCCTGAGGCGAATGAGCTACTTCGCCGAAGGATCTCATCCCTTTGTCAGTAATTCCCTCGCACTCTGCAGGATCGCATCCGTGATCCTGTCACCGCCCAGCAGGCGTGCCAGTTCCTGTACCCTGCCTTCCTCATCCAGTTCCGTCAGTGTAGTCAGTGTCTTCTCACCCACAACCTGCTTATCGATCCGGTATGCAGAATCCCCGGCTGCTGCGATCTGGGGCAGATGCGTGATCACAAGGATCTGTCTTGTTTTTGCCAGACGCTTCAGAAGATCACCGATCTTCTGTGCCGTAACACCGCTGATACCCACATCGATCTCATCAAAAACCAGTGTCGGAGTGTCCGCCGCATCGGAAAGCGTTGCCTTCAGCGCCAGCATGACACGGGACAACTCACCGCCGGAGGCCACCTTATGCAGCGGCTTCGGCGCCTCCCCGAGATTCGTCGAAAGGCAGAATACCACACTGTCCTTTCCGTCGGCCGTGATCTCCGGCGTCTCCGTAATATCCGCATAGAATTCCACATGCGTAAAATTCATATCCAGCAGAGCATCCGTCACCTGTTTTGTAAGCGGTTCCGCCACCTGCTTACGGAGGGTTGTAAGCTGGTCCGCCAGAAGGTTTAATTCTTTCCCCGCGTCTTCCAGTTCTCCCTTCAGACGTTCGATCTACTCATCGGCCCGGGTCAGTTCTTCCAGTTCCTTCTCCAGAGCATCTGCCGTTTCCGAAACATCCTCCAGTGTCCGTCCGTACTTGGCCTTAAGGCTGTTCAGAAGATCCAGCCGGTCCGAGATCCGACGGAGTTCCTCCGGATCATAGGACATTTCCTCCATATATGCGGTAAGACTCTGGTTAAAGTCCGAAAGCAGCGCTTCCACCTCAGACAGCTGGGCCGGAAGCTGTGAATCCGCCTCGTACCTTGTCATATCCTGAATCCGTTTGGCTGCACGGGATATCTGATTCCCGCAGCCCGACGCGGTCTCCTCGCCGGTCAGTGCGGACACCTCCTGACAGATGGAAAGCAGTTCCTCCGCATGCGACATCCTCCGGTATGCTTCCTCCAGTTCCGCATCTTCTCCGGGACGAAGCTTTGCCTCCCGGATCTCCCGTACCTGAAACTGCAGAAAATCCGCTCTCTTCGCCCGTTCTCCCGGATCCTGGTCCAGCCGTTCCAGTTTCCGGCGAAGTTCCTGCAGGGTTCCGTATTTCTCCCTCACCTCTGCTTTCTTCGCCAGGACTGCAGGATCACTTGCATCCAGGATTTCCATATGCCGCGCAGGCTTCAGCAGCGTGGTCTGTTCATGCTGTGCATGAAGATTGATCAGACGTTCCGCTGTCTCTTTCAGTTGTGCAAGCGGCACCGTTTCCCCGTTGATCCGGTTCACTACCCGGTTCTTCGACAGCTTCCTTGTGATCAGGATCTCTCCTTCCGTGAGCAGATCCTCCGGAAGCACCTTCTCCCGGATCAGACGTGTGCGTACACTGTCCGGAAGGGAGAAAAGAACCTCAACAAGACCGTCCTCCTCTTCCTTTCGAAGAAGCGTACGGTCAAACCGTCCTCCCAGTGCGATCCCCACGGCTCCGATCACTACGGATTTTCCCGCTCCGGTCTCACCGGTAAGTACATTTAATCCATCCGCAAATGCGACCTCAAGCTGGTCGATCAGCGCTATATTCCTGATTCGTAAACTCTCTAACATTTATCCTCCTCTTACGATCCTGCCGTCCGACAGGTGTTGAGGACACTCTGTATAAAAGCAATTTCCCCGGTCATCCCAGGTGTTTCCGTAACTCCAGCATCATGGGCTCCACCTCTTCCAGTGTGCGGACCGCCAGGAACAGGGTATCATCTCCCGCGATACAGCCCACCAGCCCGGGCAGATGCATATGATCCAGGGCCGCTCCCACTGCCATGGCAGCGCCGGACACGGTACGGATCACGATCAGATTCCCCGCCGGTTCCACGGACAGCATGCCGCTGGACAGGATCTGCCGGTAAGTGGTACTGCTGCCGACACTCCCTGCCACATAACGGCTTCCCCTGCCGTCTCCGGATTGTTTTCTGAGCCCCAGTTCGCGGATATCGCGGGACACGGTGGCCTGGGTTGCCGAAAAGCCGGCCTCCGCCAACGCCTGGGTCAGCTCCTCCTGGGTCCCGATGGAACGTTCCGCGATCAGTTCCATTATTTTCTTCTGACGTTTTTCTTTCTTCATAGCCTCTGTCCCGTCATTTTCTTCCCGCTTTAAACCCGGCTCAGCCCGAATAGGTCGGACAGTCCAGTTTCCGCGAGATCACCTCATAGAAGCTTCGTTCCTCCAGACGGATCAGGTGCAGCGGAACATCGGAGGTCACAACATCCACCTGATCTTCAACAGAGATCTCGTAATTCATATATCCGTCAAACGAGACGATTGCCTCATTGACCTGGGTCTTCCGCTTCTCCACCAGCGAGATCCGGATACGGTCATCCGCATCAAAAACAATACTCTTCTTGGAGAGGGAATGGGGAGAAATCGGAGTCAGAACAATGGCTCTGGTCTTCGGAGATACGATCGGTCCTCCGGCGGACAGATTGTAGCCGGTGGAACCCGTCGGTGTGGAAATGATCACACCGTCCGCCTCGTAGGTATCGAAGAAAACATTATTTACATAGATCCGGAGTGCGATCAGACGAAGAACGCCCTCCCGGATGATCACCACATCATTCAGTGCCGAGAAGTTGATCCGGTCCGCATCTGCCGTTCCGGATTTTTTAATGGTCCCGGAAAGCTGCATCCGTTCCTCGATCACGTAATCGCCGCTGATCAGCCGGTCCACCATATCCTCCATGGCAGAGCATTCCACCTCTGTCAGAAAACCGGTGGTGCCGAGATTAAGACCGATCATGGGAACCGGACTTGCACCGATGGCATGGCTGGCTCTCAGCATGGTTCCGTCACCGCCCAGTACGATCACCACATCGATGGCTTCCAGCTTCTCCGCGGGGATCCCCTCTTCCGGAGCCTCGTCTCCCTCCCGAACGATCGTTGCCTCATGTCCGCGGGACAGGATCACCTGCTCCAGCCGGTCGGTCACCTTCTGATCCGGATCCTTATTCACATTTGAAAAAAGCAAAAAATGCATCACTCATCTCCTGTTCCCTTATCCAGTGCCGCATGGCTTTCCTCCACCACACGCTCCGGTGAGATTCCGGCTGCGGTCCGCTCCCGGTTCCCCGCATCCTCATCCGGCGCCTCTGTCGAAGGCTCATGGGTCTTTTTCAGCCACACCAGATATTCGATATTTCCTTCCGGTCCCTTCACCGGAGAAAATGTAAGGCCCTGAACCGTAAATCCTGCCTCCGGTGCAAAGGAAAGGATCTTCCCGATCACCTCCAGGTGCACCTTCCGGTCACGGACCACGCCCTTCTTTCCCACCTTCTCCCTTCCTGCCTCAAACTGCGGTTTGATCAGCGCCACAACCTCCGCACCGTCCTTCAGCAGTCCGTAGACCGGAGGAAGCACCTTGGTAAGGGAGATAAATGATACATCGATGGAAGCAAAGTCCAATGGTTCCTGTCCGATGGTCTCGGGCGTCACATAACGGATATTTGTCTTCTCCATGCAGACGACCCGGGGATCATTTCGAAGCTTCCAGTCCAGCTGTCCGTACCCCACGTCCACGGCAAAGACCTTCGTCGCACCGTTTTGCAGCATACAGTCCGTAAAACCGCCGGTGGAAGCACCCACGTCCATACAGACCATATCCGTAAGGGACAGGGAGAAGCTCTGCATGGCTTTCTCGAGTTTTAATCCACCGCGGCTCACATACTGCAGCGTTTTCCCCCGCACCTCCACCTTGCAGTCCTCTTCGAACATGCTTCCGGCTTTGTCTTCCTTCTGATTATTCACATATACGATACCGGACAGGATCAGTGCCTTCGCCTTCTCCCTGGACGGTGCCAGTCCCTGCTCCACCAGCAGGAGGTCCAGTCTTTTCTTCAATTGGTTCTCCTTAAAATGTACTGCATTTCCGTACCTGATGCACGGAACGTCACAGCTTCTCTTATTTCATTTCACTCATATATTTCCGGATCCGTTCCACCACGGAATCCGTATCCAGCCTGAGCCGCTTCCGGAGGGATGCAACCGTTCCGTGCTGCACGGCCTCCTGATCGATGCAAAGATGCAGATACGGTACCCTGCATCCGTTGGTCTGCAGCAGATAGGCTACTGCTTCTCCGTAACTGCCGTGCTGTACCGCTTCCTCCAGGATCACCAGAAGGTCACTCTCCCGCGAAGCCCTGCATACCATATCCTCATCGATCGGTTTAATGAACCGGGCATTCACCACGGTCACGTCGAAGCCGTCCTCCCGCTCCAGGATCTTCCCGGCAGTCTCGGCCTGTCCGGCCATGGCTCCCACGGAAATGATGGTGACCCGCTTGCCACCGGTGTTACCTGTAACTGCATCTGCCCGGGTATCTCCGTCATCCGCCGTAAGCTCGGACAGTTTTATCCGTCTCGGACCTTCCCCGGCTGCTGCCGTCTTATATACGATCTCGGACCGTCCGATTTCGATCGGTTCCACCTTTCGTCCCGGCACGTCCTGCGCCGAGCCCTTCGGATACTTGATGGCAACCGGTCCCTCCAGGTTCACCGCATAGCGCAGCATGGCAGCAAGCTCGGCCCCATTTCTGGGACTCATCACCGTAAGCCCCGGCATCTCATCCAGATAAGCCGTATCATAGATCCCGTGATGGGTCTCTCCATCCTCGCCCACGAGACCGGACCGGTCCATGGCAAAGATCACATGCAGTTTCTGCAGACATACATCATGCAGGATCTGATCATAGGCACGCTGCAGGAAAGAGGAATAGATCGCAACCACCGGCAGGATTCCCTGCTTTGCCAGACCTGCCGCAAATGTCACGGCATGCGCCTCCGCGATCCCCACGTCAAATGTCCGTTCCGGCCATTCCCGCTGAAAGGCCCTGACGCCGGTTCCTCTTGCCATGGCAGCCGTGATGGCTACCAGGTTCGGATTCTCTCTTCCCAGCTCCAGCAGTGTCTTCGCAAAGACATCCGTGAAGGTTTTATATCGTGCGGCTGTGGGTTCTCCCGTCAGCCGGTTGAAGGGGCCGATGCCGTGGAACCGTTCCGCATGACGTTCAGCCGGGATATATCCCTTGCCCTTCTTCGTTTTAACATGTACGATAATGGGCTTCTTCAGACGGAAGGCCCGTTCAAAGGTATCCACCATTTCCTGGACATTATGTCCGTCTACCGGACCGATGTAGGTGATGCCCATTTCCTCAAAAAACATACCCGGAACCAGAAGATTCTTGATGGAATCCTTGGACCGTTTAATACTCTTCGCAACCTTCGGGCCGACGCTCGGAATGGTCATCAACGCATTCTCCACATCGGACTTCAGTTCATTGTAGGACCGGCCTGCACGGATACGGTTCATGGCCTTGGAGAAGCCGCCCACATTTTTACCGATGGACATTTCATTATCGTTCAGAATGATCACTATGGGGGCCTTCAGCTGTGCCGCCGCATCCAGTGCTTCGTATGCAAGTCCGCCGGTCATGGAGCCATCACCGATCACTGCAGCAACCCGCGGGATCTCATATTCCGGATCCGCAGCCGCCTTCAGCTTTGCCGCCGTAACGATCCCCAGTGCCGCCGAAATGGATGTGGAGCTGTGCCCGGTATTAAATGCATCGCAGGGACTCTCGCATCCCTTCGGAAATCCGCTCATACCATCCAACTGGCGCAGGGTGTCAAAGCCCTCCTTCCGTCCGGTCAGCAGCTTATGGGTATAGCTTTGATGACCCACGTCGAAGATGATCTGATCCTCCGGAAGCTCCATGCAAAGATGCAATGCCATGGTAAGCTCCACTGCCCCCAGATTGGACGCCACATGACCTCCCGTAAGACATACCTTGTCCAGCAGGAAATCACGGATCTCGTCCGCCAGCTTCGGATAGTCCGAAGGACGGATGTTCTTTATATCATTTTCCTTATTGATCTGATCCAGTAATCTCATTATACTCTCTCATTTTATTAGATTCTTCACTTCGCTTGGAATGACATGATAATAGTTCTACGCACGTCTCCCCACCAGGCTCTGCAGGAGCCGGATCAGTTCCTTCGCCGGTGCATTCCCCTCTTCCATATCCACCGGTGTATCCGAAGTTTCCTCTCCTCCTGCCTCTTCCACATTCACGGAGAAAAGCGCTCCGAGGGCCCGGGTTGCCGCATCCGTCTTCTCCTGTACATATGCCTTTGCGGCATCCATACCCCGCAGCGTTACATAGGTGGTCTTCTCATTCCTCTCGTCCTGTCCGACCTCCTTGCCCAGCTCCTCTGCGGTTCCGGTCATATCCAGGATATCATCCTGCACCTGAAAAGCAATCCCCGCATCATACGCCGCCCGGCGGACCACTTCGGCCTCTTCCTCCGAAGCCCCGCCCAGCACTGCGCCGATCTGCATAGCACATTCCAGAAGCGCTGCGGTTTTATTGGCATAAATATATTCCAGCTGTTCATCACTGAGGGGCTTCCCGGCCAGTGTCACATCCGCGGTCTGACCGCCGAGCATACCGAAAAGTCCGGGCTTCCTTGCCAGGATCCGCATGGCCCGTTCCACCCTGCATTCACCGGGTGCCGTATCAAAGCAGTCCGATGCCACCTCATAAGCAATATTCAGAAGTCCGTCCCCTGCCAGGATCGCTATATCCTCCCCGAATGCCACATGCACCGTGGGGCGTCCCCGTCGGAGCGAATCATCGTCCATGGCCGGAAGATCGTCATGGATCAGTGAGTAGGTATGGATCATTTCCAGTGCGGATGAAAACGCCAGAGGGATATCGCGGTTTGCGACATAGTCTCCGGTATCCTTCCCACATCGTCCGTCCGCGTTTTCCTCCGCTTTCCGGCAGAATGCATCATAGGTCATCATCAGGAGCTGCGGACGGATCCGCTTTCCTCCCGCCATCAGTGCATATTCCATGGCACTACGGACCGGTTCGGCCAGTCCTGCCTCCTTCGGCATGAAACGTGTCAATGCCGATTCTATCTCAGTCAAACGATCTTTCCCTGTCATCTGATCTCCTTATCATTTCCATAGAATACCGTACCACCCGCTTCAGGTCATCCGTGCTCCTAAAAAACGCCGGTCATTCTCCTCATCCACAGAGGGTCAGACACTTCCGTCCGTCCCATCCTCCGGCTGAAGGATCTTCAACTGCTGCTCCACACCCTCCAGGGTCTTCTGGCAGCTGCCCAACAGTTCCACGCCTTCCGTGTAGAGCTTCATGGCATCTTCCAGCCCCGTTTCCGGTGACTCCAGTGTCTGTATGATCTCCTCAAGACGCGCAAAGGATTCCTCTATTGAAATATCCTTCGGCTCGGTCTTCCCTGTTTTTTTCGCCGGCATATGGCATGCCCTCCTGTTATTCTTCTGCTCATGTCCTGCCCCGCCTTTGCGGACACCCGCGGGTTACTTTTCCTTTTCGGAAGAGATGACCCTTTGAACCGTTGCTTCAATGGTTCCGTCATGCAGGACGATCTCCAGCGGATCATTTTCCTTCACGGTATCTACGGAAAGCACTGCCGCCTCCCTGCTTCGGATATATCCGAAGCCGCCGGTCAGCTTTGCCGTGGGTGAAAGCCCGTTCAGCCGCTCGTTCAGAACCGCCGCACGCTGCTTCACGGTAAGTACCTTCTGATCCATTGCCGTTTTCATCCGCCCGGACAGCCGTTCCTGCTGCAGACAGGCGGTGTCATACCGTTGCCGCATGCCCCGCTGCAACCGTTCCTCCAGCTGTGCATAGCGAAGCTTCTGCTCCCTCAGTCTTCCCTCCGGTCCCTTCTGTTCCAGCCGGCTCTGCAGATTCGAAAGCTTCGCGGACAAGAGTGCCACCCGGCTCTGCATCAGCCGGTCCAGCGTATCCCTCTGCTCTCTTAGCTTCTGCAGGGTACTCATCACATCCGGGATCGCCAGCTCCGCTGCGGCGGAAGGCGTGGGTGCCCGAAGATCCGCGACGTAATCCGCTATGGTATTATCTATCTCATGTCCGGTTCCGGAAATGATGGGTGTATTTGCTTCAAATATGGCTCTCGCCACGATCTCCTCGTTGAATGCCCAGAGATCCTCTATGGATCCGCCGCCTCGTCCCACGATGATCGTATCCAGCCCCATCCGGTCCAGCACACGGATTCCTTCTGCGATGGTGGCTGCTGCCCCCTCTCCCTGCACCTTTGCGGGATAGAGGATCAGTTCCACGTACGGATTCCTCCGGTTCGCTATATTGCAGATATCCCGGATCGCCGCTCCCGTGGACGCGGTTACGATCCCCACCCGTTTCGGATATTGGGGAATCGCCTTCTTATTTTCAAAATCAAAAAGTCCTTCCTCGAACAGCCGCTGCTTCAACTGCTCGTAAAGCACACGAAGACGCCCGGTTCCGTCACCGTCCTTCTGCACCTTCTTTGCATAGAGACTGACGCGGGCATCCTTGTCATAGACACGTACGGAGCCCTCCACCACCACGGCCTGTCCGTCTTCCAGCCGGAAGGAAAGGCCTGCCGTCTGATTTCCCCGGAACATAACGCAGGGGATCGAGCCGGTTTCATCCTTCAGAGTGAAGTAGATATGCCCCATACTGTGGTATTTGCAATTCGATATCTCGCCTTTTACGAAAATGCGCTGCAGCAGGAAATCACTGTCCACCAGATTCACCAGATAATGATTCACCTGCCCTACCGTATAAACCTTCATATCGTCCCGGTTCCGTCCAATCTCTCTCGGTCATTTCCCTGCAGCTTATGCAGGAGTTCTCCGGATTCCTACTGTGGCATGGCCTCTTCAGAACCCTCTTCTCCGGAGAGAAGCTTGTTCAGTACGCCGTTCACGAAGGGCACCGCTTTTTCATCGCAGTATTTCTTCGTCAGTTCCAGCGCCTCATTGATCGCCACCTTGCCCGGGATATCCTCATCGAAAAGGATCTCATACGCCGCTACCCGGAGGATCGCAAGCTCCGCCTTTCCGACCCGATTCATCTTCCAGTCCCTGCTGGCGGATTCCAGCCGGCCGTCCAGTTCTTCGGTCTTCTCCAGGATCGCATCCACCTTCGTGCGGATATATGCCTCATCCTTCTCTTCGATCTCATGCTTCATTCCCGGAAGGAAGGTTTCCGGCTCCTCACCCAGCTGGGCGAGATATCCGTCCGTCTGTCCCTCCATCCCTTCGCCGGGGAAGAAAGCCTCCCGGAAAATGATCCGGAAGATGCTGTCTCTTGCTTCTGTTCTTGTCATATGTCACTCCATTGATCAGGTCAGAGATTCCCGCATTTCCATGCAAAGGCTCTCATCTCACGGTTGTCTTATCTATCGGAGAAATCGATTCCCGACACACGTACATTTACCTTGGATACGGACAGTCCGGTCATGGTCAGAAGGGCCTGTTTCACCTTCTCCTGAACCGACTTGGACACTTCCACGATATTAAAGCCGAACTTTACCACAACCGAAACATCCACGGTAAAGGTCCGGTTCTGATAGGTTACACGGATCCCCTTGGACAGGTTCTTCTTCCCGAGTTTGGAGATCAGCTCATTCGGGATATTTCCCGTGAGTCTCGAAACACCGTCAACCTCGGTCACGGCCAGTCCCGCGATATTGGATACCACATCATCCGCGATCCGGATGAAGCCGCTTCCTTCTTCGTCCTGAATGGTAAGTGTTACCTTCTTCTCTTCTTCCATAACCGTCTCCTTCTTTATCTTACATTCCTGCCGTCCGGCACGAACATTTTCACACGCCGATGCAGAGCATCCGGCAGATTCATTCCAAAAGATTCAATGTTATGCGGCATGTCATCCCGCGCCTTCCGTCTTACGACCGTGCCAAGGCGCTCTCCGGTTCTTTCTTTATCTTCTTTGAACCCTCCGGCTCCGCATCGCTTCCCAGCAGATGGGCCCCTTCCAGTAATCCCAGCGCTGCAGGGACTCCGGTCCAGAAGAAGAGAAGATACACAATCCCCTTCTTCCAATTTCCCAGGTAAAACTTGTGAAGACCGATGGCTCCCGTAAAAATGGCAAGCACACCTGCGATCGTGCGTGATTTCTTCCTTCCGGAAGATGGCTTTCCCGAAGCCTGCCTGCCCGCAGACTTCTGCCCCGCGCTCGTCTTTCTCTCAGTCTTCTTTCCGCCGGTCTGCTTACCCGCAGCTTTTGGCTCAACTTTCTTCTTATTATTATCAGTCTGACTCATGGATAATCCTCTTCTTATATCAACATCTCTGATTCCGCATGCAACTTAATATACCGTATATAAGAACCTTCACTTCACGCAGCGCGACAAACGCCGGTCCCTCCGGAGTATCCCCGGTAGAGCAACAGGTTCTCATAATCCGCTTTATTATAGCATACTATGCAACGAAAGAAAAGACACGAAACCCCTTATTTCCCTCCACGAAACTATGGAATCCCCTTACGGATTATGGTATAATTAGATATTATTCTTCAGAGAAATGTTACGGAGGCACATCATGACAAAGAATGCCAAATCGAAAGATAAACCGGCTGTTTCCAAGGCCGTATCCGAAATCGGCACGAACCGGAATTATATCCGTACCGTCCGGATCCTGGCCTTCCTGATCCCGTTCATCGCCGTCCTGCTGGGTCTGCTGGCCGGCTCCTTTGCCCCCTTCGGCGGCAAGGATGTTATGACCTCGGGAGGAATGTCCGAGCATCTTACGTATTATTACGAGCTCTATGACCGTGTTCATGACGGACAGAGCCTTACCTACAGCATGACCTCCGGTACGGGTTATGATTTCACATCGGTATTCACCTATTATCTTTCCGATCCGTTGAATCTGATCATCCTGATCTTCCCCAGGGGCGCAATCCTGGCTGTGATCAACCTGCTCTATGCGGTGAAGATCGGTCTTGCCGGACTCTTCTTCTCCATGTTCCTGACCCGCCGCAAGGTAAGACTCCAGGCGAAGAAGCTTGCCATGGAAGAAAAACGTGCCGATGCCATCCGTGAGATTGCAGAGCGTAAGGCTGCAAAGAAGGAAAAGGCGCTGGCCAAAGCCGAAGCCGGAGGAAAGAAAGCCAAAAAAGATATTAAGATCGGCGGTTCCGAAGAACCGACCGGTGGTATTGGCGCCCTGCTGTCCCATTTAGATCTTCCGATTCTCGGATTCTCCGTAGCATTTGCACTTTCCACCTATATGCTGGGACATGGCCTGAATGTGGCCCACCTGTCGGTGGTTGTTCTCTTCCCTTTGCTTCTGATGGGCCTTGATTCACTTCTGGAGTCCGGAAAATGGAGACTTTACGCCGCCATGATGGCTGCATCCGTATTCTGTAGTTTCCAGATGGCGCTGGTCGTTTTCATTTTCTCAATTATTTATGCTGTACTTTTCGATTATAAGGATCTGCATGATGCCATCCGGAATCTTCTTCTGAAGCTGATCTCGGATCTTCTTGCGGTGGGTGCAGGAGCCATGATCATCCTGAACTGTGCCGGAAGCACCTACTTCAGGGATGATGTATCGATCAAATTCCCGCTGGGCGGATCGGTTACCACCTTCTTTGATGCGATGAAGGCTCTTTTCCCCACATCCCAGTCCTCCGCAACCAGCCTTTATGCATACGGAATCGATATCTTCTGCGGTATCCTGGCAGTTTTCCTGCTTTTCCTGTATTTAGGGAACCCCAACATTTCCCTGTCCAGAAAACTTCGCCAGTCGGGAATCCTTGTGATCCTGACCACCGGCCTTTTCCTTGTCACCCCGAACTATCTGCTGAACGGCTTCTCCCATCCGGAGATGACCTTCTGTCTGTTCGGTTTCCTGTTCGTGGCACAACTGCTTTCCATGGCTTACGAAGCATTTCTGAATATGGAGCATACGCCCTTCTGGCAGCTGCATGTGGCCTTTCTGCTGATCTCGGCTCTTGTAGTCACCTCCTTCCTTTTCTGCGATGCGTATGATTCATCCTCCATCTTCCTTCTTACCATCGAATTCACCGCAGGCTACTACGTCCTGCTGATGCTTTACCGTACCAACAGTATGACGAAATGGCTCCTGTGTGCGCTCCTTCCCGTTCTACTCATTGCAGAGGTTTGCATGACCTATGTTGATGATCTCCGTCTGGCCGGCTCCAAATCCGTGACCTACGAATCGTCCATGGCAAGTCAGTACTACGAAGCCACCAAACTTCTGCAGAAAGCCATGCCCGGGGCAGGTGTCCGGGTCTACGATCCTGAACGTGAAGATTATTATGAAACACCGGTCACCACAACACTTCTGAATTATCATTTCATCCTGACCCCGAAGGACGTGGAAGTTGTGGATTCCACGCTCCGTTTCATGACGGATTATAAGGATGTAAAGATTTACGAAAATGTGTACTCCGCGAATGGTGCCTTTGTTCCCGCCTCAGTTAAAGACTGGAACTACGAACCCACCCGTCCCTACTCCTCGACCAATGATCTTACGGTAAATGTGTTCCAGACCGCCCAGGTCTTCTACACAGCCAACGGAGAGATGACGAAGGGCTATATGCCCGTCTATGATGATAATATGATTGAAGACGTACGTCGTCTGGATTATATCTTCCAGTTTACCTCGGAAGACGCCGGCGATCTGTACAGCTCACTCTTCGGCCTGAGAAGACTGGGTGATACCGAGGCCGGTGAGACGAAAATGTTCGTCCGCAGATTCACCAGCTGGTCGGATTATTCCAATGATTTCCAATCGGAATTTGCATTCTTTAATGCAGATGAATTCAATGACTTCCAGGAAAACCTGATTGTTCCCGGAAGCAAGGATCTTTCGGAAGGAAACGGCCTCTTTGCCGTGGATGCACCGGAGGACGGATATCTCCTGATCCCTTATGCTCCTCTCAGCGGCTGGAATATCGAGGACGCAAACGGTGACCGGGTGACACCCATCTCCTTCCGGGACAGCGCACTGCTGATTCCTGTATCCGAGGGAGCGAACGCATTTTCACTGACGTATCATCCCCCCCGGTTCCTGATCGGTATCCTGATCAGTGTTGCCGCGCTTGCCATTCTGATCCTCCTTTCCGTACGTGACCGGATCCGGATCCGCTCCGGTTCCGCAGCGATTCATAAGGTGGCATCCTGGCTTCAGGACAATTACGTCTATGTGATCACATTTGCCATCATTACTCTGCTCTTCCTGGTAATGCAGATGTACACCTCCAGCAGTCCCTTCGGTGACCGTTCCACCCTGGTCGGTGATGGTTACATCCAGGGCGTCAACGGTTATGCCGGTGCCGCCAACGCCATGAAGAACGGAACCTACTCTCCGATCAACTGGAACGTCGGTGTTGCCATAGACCAATACAACAACTACGTCAGCTATCTGCTGACTCCCTGGAACATGCTGAAGCTGATTCTGCTTCCTGAGTCACTATACGGCGTGGAACTGGCCTTTGTCTACTATACATATTTTGTTCTTCCGGGACTTACCCTGATCCTGTACCTGACGCATCGCCGCAGGGGAAGAACCATGAACAAGAGAGATCCGCGGCTCATCGTGCTCGGTGTGGCCTATGCCCTCTCTTCCTTCGGCGTGAGCTTCTTCGTATATGGGAACTTCACCTTCCTGATCTATGCACCGCTTCTTCTGCTGGCCATGGAACGGCTGGTATATGATAAGAAACCGGCGCTGTATATCATCCTTTTGTTCCTGCAGATGAGTGATGCATACTACGCATTCATGCTCTGCGAATTCCTTGCGCTTTATTTCTTCACCATGGATTTCGAAAATGTAAAGGATTTCTTCCGGAAAGGGATCCGGTTTGCACTTTCCTCGATCACGGCTGCAGCACTTTCCTGCTTCCGCCTGATCCCGTATTATATGAAGACGTTGGATTCTCCATATCATGCCGCAGATACGGTATCCCCCCTGTCCCAGTCAAACGGCTCCTACCTTTCGGTTGTTTCCGACTATATGACACATCGGGATGTGGTTGTTTCCACGGATAATACCTTCCGGGTAAATTATTATGTGGGTATCCTCGTGCTGCTGATCATCCCGCTCTATCTGATCAACAAAAATGTGAAGCTGTCCATCCGGATCCGAAGATGCGTTCTGCTGGGATTGTATTTCGTTGCATTCGGTAACAGCACACTGAATTATATCTTCCACGGCTTCCATTATCAGTCTTTGGTACCCAACCGGTTCTCTGCATTCTTCATTCTGCTTTTAGTGGTGATGTTCTACGAATGCCTGCTATCCTGGAAGGATTACAGCAGGAGGACCTTTGCACTGGGAATCGGAATCCCCGCCCTTGTGCTTGGCGGTCTCTGGCTCCTGGGTATTTCGGATAGTACTCTGGTTCTCAGTATCGTCATGTCCTTCCTGGCTCTCGGTATCTACCTGATCCTGGCAGTGCTCCAGCTTTGGAAGCGTTACAGCCGGCAGTTCCGGACAGCCATGGTGGCGCTACTTCTGGTGGAGATCCTGCTGAACGCCATTGACACCATGAAGCTCTCCATCGGTACCTCAGTAAGTGCCGCAACCGGAAAGGAATATATCCAGGAACTCAGTGACCGGCATCCGGACATGAAGGAGCCCTTTGTAGCGACGGAGTATATCTCGGAAGTATTCAATATGGCCGAGGCTACGGATATGGTATCCGACAGTTTCTTCTCTTCCTACTCGACCACGCATCATACGGATCTCTTCCAACAGTGGAACCTGCTTGCCTCCTCCAACTCCACGTTGTATCAGGCCGGTAACCCGTTGGCAGACATGATGCTGCACATCAAATATAACATTTCAAATGACCTGGATGAAGGCTCCTGGTCCCACTACCCGATCATCGACCGGGCCGGACAACTGGAGCTGCATGAGAATCCGAACTTCCTTCCTCTCGGAATCTTCTTTAAGGATTCTGAAGAACTGGAAGCCTGGGCGAAGACCTCGTATGTTGACTACGCAGATGAACATGGCGGAAGTGCATTCCTTTTCCAGAATGCCTTCTCCCATGCACTGGGCTGCGGAGATATCTACACACCGCTTGAGCCGGAAACCGATGAAGCGCTGATCACCTCCGGGGACGATTCCGACATCACTTACATCACGGCAGATACCTCGGAATATGTGGAAGGCAGCAACAATGCGATCCCCACCTGGATCCATATCGCTAAAGACGTGGACGGTGAGCTTTACTTCTCCTACTTCAATGCCATCTCCTATGCCGGTCATACGAACGCAGGTGAAGCTGAAGTTTTCCCGATGGAGATGCATCTCCCCTACGGACGTTCCGATTACTACATGCGAATAGCCATCTGTGATATGGATGAAGTATCACGATTGTACGAAACACTGAAGGATTCCGTCCTTCAGGATATTAAGATCAACTACACTACCATCAGCGGATCGGTCACGGCCTCCGAAGACGGAACCCTGTACCTCTCTCTTCCGAACATGAACGGCTGGACCTGCTATGTGGACGGCGAGAAGGTAGAAACCAGAGAATTCATGAAGGGCATCGGCGTATCGGTTTCCGCAGGAACACATAATATCGAGATCAAATACACTCCTCCGGGAATGTGGCTCGGCATTCTGGTCTCCGTCGGAACACTCCTTGCACTGATCATCTTCTGTCTCGTAAGACGTGGGATGAAGCGTTCGAAAAAAACAGTTGAAAAAAAAGATTCAATATTATAAAATAACTATGTTCGTGCGCATAGGCGCGTATTATCCAATTTAATCATTATTCCGTATTGCGATACTCTTCTTCCTCCCGTATGATCGACCGGCACATCCGCGTGCATCCGGAAAGCGAGGAATCCTACAGTACCGCAGAAGGAAAAAAGGGAGGATCATTTATGATATCTGCAGGCGAGTTCAGAAACGGTATCACCGTTGAGATCGAAGGAAATGTTTACCAGATCATCGAGTTCATGCATGTTAAACCGGGTAAAGGTGCTGCTTTCGTACGTGCGAAACTGAAGAACATCATCAACGGCGGTGTTGTTGAGCGTACCTTCCGCCCCACCGAGAAATTTGACACCGCACACATCGAGAAGAAGGATATGCAGTTCTCCTATAAGGACGGAGATCTCTACTACTTCATGGATTCCGAAACCTACGAGATGACTCCGGTGAACGCTTCCATGATTGAAGACGCTATGAAGTTCGTTAAGGAGAATGAAAACTGCAAGCTCAGTTTCTACAAGGGTTCCGTATTCTCCTGCAAGCCTCCGATTCAGGTTACTTT